>JBKKBZ010000069.1:0-39018 GCA_046713235.1 Actinomycetota bacterium
GCCTCCATGAGCCGGTCGATGCGCTCTTCGCGCTCCTGGAATCCCTTCCTGCGCCGGAACCCGCGCGCGCGGAGCGACGCAATGCCCTTGCGCAGATCCGCCCGCGACACGACCAGCCGCCGCGCGGCGATATCCACGGGGAGAAGAAGCGCCGCGAGCACCGCCAGCAGCGGCCACAGCTCGGTGCGCGCTGAGCTGGACACGAGACCCTGGGGGTTGAATGCTTGCGCGGGTCGAACGGGAGCGCGGCCGCGGCCGATCCGCGCCAGGTCACGCACGAGCGTCTCGTCCGAACCGGTGGCCAGGTACTCCGCCGAATACGCCGCGGTCGCCGCCGAGCGGCCCCGGAACAAAACCGCCGAGCCGTCCCGAACGGTGACGGCGACTAGATAAGCGCCCTCCTCGCCTGCAGGCGTCTCGCCGCGGAAGCTCCCGGGGCCGGTGCGATCCAGCTCGATCTCGGTCGTGTGCAGCGAGGGGTCTACGATGCGGGCCGTTGCGGTCGTTCCCTCCGGCAGGGCGCGATCGCTACCCACCTCGACCGTGAGGCGATCGCCGGACACGCGCGCCTCCAGCCCGAAGCCGCCGGCCCCGGCCGGCGCGAACGTCGACCGCACAACGCGGGTCCAGAAGTCGCGGAATCCCTCCCAGCCGACCCATTGGCGAGACCAGCGGGGCTTCGAGTCGCTCGTCCACGAAGCGACCGTTCCGAGACCGGCGCGCCACGTCGCAAGCAAGGGGTCCTCCTGCCCGATCGTGAGGTCGGCCGTCGCCGTGGACTTGAGCGAGGTGGCGACGTAGCCGAACAGCGGGGGAGCGGACGACAGCTTCTCGGTGATGGGCGTCTCGGCCGACACGACGGCGCGATAGACGCCCTCGTTGATGAAGTTGCGGCTCGCGAGGATCGCGTCCTGCATCATCACTTGAGGGACGTCGGTGAGGTTCGTTCCGGCGTAGAAACGGCCCCGTCCGGCCTCGGCCATCTTCGCCAGCACGTCTCCCGTGCCTTCGCCGGTAGCTACCACCGACAGCGTGATCCCGGCCTTGGTCACCTCGTTCGCCACCCCGACAAGCTCCGACTGGTTCGTCCATCCGTCGGTGAACAAGATGATGTGCTTGAGCTTGGTCTTCGTCTGCTTTAGCTCCGCGACGGCCGTCCGAAGCGCCTGCGGGATGTTCGTTCCCCCGGCGGCCTGCATGCGCTGGAGGCCGCTCCTCACGAGCTCTTCCGGCGGGAGCTTCTGCATCGGTACGACCCACTTCGACTCCGTGTTGAACGCCAGGACACCGACGTAGTCGTCCTTCGACAGCGCACGGATCGCTCTCGCTGCGCCGGCTCTGGAGATATCGGTCTTGTTGAGCCCGCCCTCTCCGGCGGGACCCGCTCCCATGGCTCCACCGCGGCAGTGACAGCGCCCCATGCTGCCCGACGTATCGATCACGATGGCCTCGGCAACAGAGGGCATCCGTTTGGGATCCTTGATGTCGCTGTCCACCGGCAGGATCGACTCGAGGTCACTCCCGCGGTATCCGCCGAGGCCGTAGGCATCCTCGCCTCCGATCGTCACGAGACCGGCGCCGGCCTCCGTCACGGCCGCCTTCAGGGTTGCGACTTGCTCGGCGAGCAGGGCATCGACCGGAACATCCACGAGCACGGTGGCTTCGTAGGAAAGTAGGTCACCGAGTGCAGGAAGATCCGACGGCCGCCGCACATCGACCTCGGTGCGACCCGCGCGCAGCGCGGCCGCAAGGGCGTCGGCTTCCCCCTCTTTGCCTTCGAGCAGCAGGACCCGCGGCGGGCCCTCGACCAGCACGACCGTAGTGCCGCGGTTGTTCTGGGGAACCGAATCGGCTGCCGCGGTGATTCGAGCCTCGTAGCGGTGGACTCCGGGCTCGGTTGCCCGCTCCCCGATGGGAATCGTAAGGCGTCCCGCCTTAAGCGTGAGGTTCTGCTTCAGGATGATGCGTCCGTCGCGAAACACCTCGACATGCGCGGGCCCCCCGCCGGTGCTCCGAAGCGTCAGCGCTAGACGGTACGCGTCGCCGCGCCTCACCCGCGAGGGCGCTTCCAGGGACTCGACGAGCGTGTCGCCGCCGGCAGACGGCGTGATCGTCAGCCCGTCGATGCGAATTCCTTCTCGTGCCAAGCGCTCGGCCTCCCGCCGCGCGTCGCCCTGGGTCTCCCTCCCATCGGTCAGCACGACGATGCGGCGCTTGGTCCCCTCCGGAAAGAGCGCCGCCGCCAGCCGGAGGGCGCGAGTGAGATCGGTCGCACTGGCGTCGGGCGTCGCCGCCAGCCGTTGGATCTCCGGCCGGTCGGTCATCGAGAACTCGAGGCGCGGCTCCCTGCCGAACGCAACTACGGCCACGAGATCCCCGCGCCGCTTGGCGCGCACCGCCTCGGAGACGAAGTCCACCGCCCGATCCACTCCACCGGGGCCGACGGAATCCGAACCGTCCACGAGAAATACAACCGCGATGCGATCACCCGACCGGTCGAGCCTTGCCCCGGCGAGCGCGAATACCAGGAGGGCGGAAAGTGCGATCCGGATCCCTAGCGCGACGCGACGCTGGCGCAGGCTCACCGCGGAAAGGCCCCGTGCCTGGATGAACCAGAATCCCACCGCCAGGATGGGCAGCAACAGCAGCCAGTACGGCCGGTCGGCGCTGATCAAGGCAGGGCCTCCTCACGCGGGCGCCGGTTCCTTTCCAAGCCGGGGGCAGCCGGCGACGTGCGCCGCCGGAGCTGCCCGGCGCCGGGGCGTCCGTGTGCGAGCCACCATTCGGCGAGGAGCACAACGAGCGCCGCGGCCAGAAACCCCGGTCCCCACGCGCGAAGACCCGATAGCCGGAGCCCCGGCCGATCCCGGCCCTCGAGCTTGCCGGTGACGGGCCGCGGGGACAGAGATGTTTCCGAGCCGGGCACGTTCACGGCGAAGGTCTCCTCGCCGAGCGATGCCTTGCCGAGGAGGTAGCGCACGCGATAGAAGCCGGCGCGATCCGTCTCGTCGAACACCGCTCGCCCGGCCGGGCGTTCGACCTTGAATCCGCCGGGAAGCTCGACGCTGAAACTCGTCGCACGACCGGGCACGCGAAGCGGCAGCGAATTGCCGGCGACCAGCGCAGCGCGGTCCGGCCCTTCTCCACGCGTAAGCCACGACACGAGGTTGCCGAGTAACAGCGGGAACGCGACCTGGACCGGAAGGTTGCTCTCACGAAGATCGAAGGCGAGGTATGCCATACGGCGTCCACCCGGAACCCCGACGGCCAGCATGGGATCGTCGCCGGCGGCCACGATCGGACGCAGCACCTCGGTTCGAATCCGCTTCGCGATCCGGATGGCAAGCCGCGAGAGATCGACCTGCTCGACGATGGGCTCCCGTGGCTGGAGGAAATCCACGACCGGCTTTTCGACGCTGCCGGTCACCGTGAGGCCCGGCGCCTTCGAGGCGGCTATCACGAGCGACGGCGCCTCCAAGGTGTCGGGTGGCGTGACGCGGTCGTAGATCGCAAGCGTGAAGCCCCGCGCGGGAGCCACCGCCTCGCCGACCGACACCTCGGATCCAGGAATGCTGCGGAGCAAGGATTCCAGAAAGACGTTGCCCGGGGTCATGAGCAGGACGCGCAAGCCGCTTCCCCGATCTAGGGTGGCCGAGGCGGTGTCGTCGACCGCGAGCCCGTTGACCAGAGCCGTGCGTGCGTCGCCGACCGTTCCGGGTGCGGCCCGCACGTTCTCGAGCCGGGCCGTCAGACGCCCTCCGCCGGTGCGCGAGATGGACATCGTCGTGTCGCGGGCTCCCTGCGGGTCGAGTCGCACGGACTCTCGAGCAACTTCCCCCCCGTCCACCTCCAGCACCAACGCAGCGTCGACTCGTGCGGAACCGGCATTGACGATGCGAACGAACACATCCCACCCGGCTCCCTTGGGAGCAACCGAAAGTCTGCCGATGGCGACGTTGCCCGCGGGCGAGCCGATCGGAATGTGCACGAGAGATCCGGGGGCATCGCGATCTTCGGGGCGCACTCCGCCGTCCGAATAGAAATGCAGCACGGTCGGCGTGTCGGGGGTCTCGAGACTTGATCCGAGGGCGAAGGCTCCACCGGCGTCGGTTGGTCCATCGGTCGGTCGCAGCGACGAGATCGCCTCGACTATTGCCCGGCGGTCCGTCGAACCTGAGAGGACGACCCGGGCACGTGGTCCCGCCTCGACGACGCTCATGCGCTTTCCGGGCGAGAGCTGGCCCACCGACTTCAACGCTTGTCTCTTGGCCGACTCCAGCCGGTTCCGGCCCCCGTCGTCGGCCTGCATCGACGCCGACGTGTCGATGATGAGGACGGTGTGGTCGCCGAGCGGCACGGCCGTGGGTCGCGCCGGCCGTGCGACCGCCAGAACCACGAGGGCAAGCGCCAGCAACTGGAGCAGCAGCAGCCAGGAGAACCGCAGCGGTTGCCACGGAGCATTGGCGCTGACGCTGCGCCGGCCGACATCCCACAGCATGGTGCTCGACACCGGCCGACGCGCCCGGCGACTGCGCAACATGTAGAGGATCACGATCGGCGCGGCCAGGGCCGCAAGGCCCAGGGCGAACGGGGCGATGAAGGTCACCGCACCAGCCGTTCTCGGCGAAACGACCGAAGAAACAGCTCGGCCACATCGTCGTTGGATTTTGCAAGCCCGTAGACAATTCCGCGGGAGGTACATGCCGACCTTACGCCGGCCAGGAATGCATCGAGCCGGCGACGATACGCCGCGAGAATCTCCGGCGACGCCGACACCTCCGTCTCGGCTCCGGTTTCGACGTCGACGAGCGTGAGATCCCCCTCCAGTTCCGGCGCGAGCTCTTCGGGAGACAACACGTGCACGACGGCGGCTTCACCGGGAGGTGCAAGGCGGCGGACGGTCTCCTCCCAGGAGGGCTCGAGGAGATCCGACACGAGAACGATCACACCGGCGCGTCCCTCTTCCCTGATCGATCGTACGGCGTCCCGCACACCGGGACCCCCGGCCGGTCGTCGCTGCTCCAGCCACGCCATGGCGTCGAAGGATTCGCCCTTCCCTCGAAACCAGCGGCTCATCTCGGATCCGCCGTCGCGGGCAACATAGAGCCGGACGCGATCTCCCCCCACCAGAGAGACGTGGGCAAAAGCCGCTGCGATTCGCTGAGCCGGCAACATCTTTGCAGGCAGGCCCTGGCCCATCGACGCCGATCCATCGAGCACGATCCGCACGGGAACGTCCTCCTCGGCCTCGAAGAGCTTGAGAAACAGCCGGTCGAGTCGCGCGGACAGCGACACGTCGATGCGCCGGAAGTCGTCGCCCGGCCGGTACTCCCGGTAGTCGGCGAAGTCGACGGAGGACCCGAAGCGTCGAGAACGGTGCTCGCCCGCAAAGAATCCCAGCAGGCGTGTGCGTGTGGCTAGCGCGAGTCGCTCGAGCGACTCGAGAAAAGCCGGCTCGAGCAATGCCACGGCGGCCTACGTCCCCGCGATCGGAAGAGCCGGCTCCGGATGGGACTCCAGGATCTGACGCACAACCGCGTCCGTTCCCACACCGTCGGCTACCGCCTCGTAAGACAGGATCACGCGGTGCCGCATCGCCGGTGCCGCCAGATCGCGGATGTCGCCTTCGCTTACGTTGAGCCTGCCATCGAGAAGAGCAGCGACCTTGGCCGCGAGCACGAGCGCCTGCGCTCCGCGCGGCGAGGCGCCGTACTTCACGTAGCGGTTCACCGTCTCGGGGGCTTCCTCGCGGCCGGGGTGTGTCGCGGCAACGAGACGGACCGCGTACTCGGTGAGATGAGACGCGATCGGAACCGCGCGTGCCGTTCCGATCATCTCCAGAAGCTCCTCGGCGCCGACGATGCTCTTGACGGAGGGCTCGTCGGTCCCGGTCGTGCGGTCGAGGATTTCCACGAGGTCGGCCGTTCCGGGAAACTCGACAAGCACCTTGAGCAGGAAGCGGTCGAGCTGCGCCTCCGGCAAGGGGTAGGTGCCCTCCATCTCGATCGGGTTCTGCGTCGCCATGACGAAGAACGGCCGCGGCAGCGTGTGCGTCGTACCGCCCACCGTGACCCGCCGTTCCTGCATGGCCTCGAGGAGCGCCGACTGGGTCTTCGGCGTCGCCCGGTTGACCTCGTCGGCAAGGACGAGGTTTGCGAAGACCGGACCCTTCTCGAAGGCAAACGTTCGCGCACCTTGCGACTCTCGAAGAACCTTGGTCCCGACGATATCGGCCGGCATCAGGTCGGGAGTGAACTGGACGCGCGAGAACTCCAGGGCAAGGACCTCACCGAGCGTTCGGAGCAGCATCGTCTTTCCCAAACCCGGAACACCCTCGATGAGCACGTGCCCCTCGGAAAGAAGACAGATGAGGACTTGGCGCACGAGCGTGCGCTGCCCGACGATGACCTTTCCGACCTCCGCTTCGATCGCCGAGGCTCGCTCCGCGAAGCGATCTGGCTCCACCCTCGTCCCCCTTCTGGGTCAGTTCCCGTCGAGCCCGGCTTCGATGAGGCTTGCGAAATAGTCGCGCACGAGCGACCGAAGACCCAGGGGAATGGCCTCGCTACCCACAGCGTCCACGAAGCCCGATCGGTAGCCGGACAGAACGTCTACGTAGGGAACCAGGATCTCGCCGGGAGACCCGACCCCCTTCTCTCCCGGCTGCAACGTCTCCTCGCCTTCGCTGCCGAGAAGGCCGTTGACGTTGCTCTGCTCACCGGTGCCCTCGAAAGAGGCGGGGTCGTACACGCCTCCGTCTTGGATGCCGACCGACGCGTTGCGTCCGGTCCCGTTGGCTTGACCGGCCGAGCCGAACCCCGGGGGCAAGGTCGGAACGTTGGTCCCACCGCCTCCTCCCGGCTGGCCTTGCCCTTGGCCTTGGCCTTGGCCTTGGCCCTGCCCTTGGCCCTGCCCTTGGCCTTGGCCTTGGCCTTGGCCTTGGCCTTGGCCTTGGCCTTGCCCTTGGCCTTGCCCTTGGCCTTGCCCTTGGCCCTGGCCTTGGCCTTGGCCTTGGCCCTGGCCTTGGCCCTGGCCTTGGCCTAGGCCTTGCGCGGCGGCCTGAAGAGCTGCCCGCATGCCTCCCAGCCGGGACATCGCGGCACCCAATCGCGCCTGGTTGACCGCAGCCCCGACCGCGGCGCGCTGCAGTCCGGCGGCGGCCTGAAGCGACTTCGTCGCGTCACGCCCGGCTCGGAGATCCTCAGCCGCCTTCTTGAGCGCCTCCGCCAGCTCCTGATGCGTCTGTTCCAACCCTCTCGCCGCCGCCTCGAGCCTCGCTGCCGCCGCAGTTCGCTCCTCCGCGGTGAGGCTCGGCTGAGCCTGACCCAGAGCCTCGAGCTGCTCGGCGGCCGTCTGCTGATCGTTGCCGCCGGGAAGCGGTTGCTGGGCGAATGATCGCTCCATGCCGGCAAGAGCCACGCGCTTGGCAACCGCGTCCTGGTCCGCCTGAGACAGAATCTCGGACTCGGTCTCGTCTATCGCGCGCTCGGCCTCTTCGGCGGTCTTGGCCCGCGCGAGCTTCTTTGCGAGATCCCGCAGGATCCGGGCCAGCTCGCGCTGCTCCTCCGTCGTCGCCTTTGCTTCCGCCTCCTCGGCCAGTTGTCGCGCGACCTTCGCTTCGTGGCGGACCGCCTGCTCCTCCGCCTGCCGGCGCGCCACGCGTGCATCGGCGGGATTGGGGAGCACCGCCAGGGTCGCTGCTGCCGCCAGCAGGAGCATGCCGAGCCCCGTTCGGCGGCGCGGCACGCTGATACGTACGGCATCTCGAGGCCTCCGGCCGGCCGCAAAGCGAAGCGCTCGCTCCACTTGGAGCGGCTCAATCGGTCCGGCCGCGCCCCGGCCGGACAGCTCCCAGGCGGTGGCGATCTGGTCGCGGCCGCCGAGACCACGGTCCGTCGCTCGGGCTGCGAGCGCGAGAGGCAACGGCATCGTCGCGGCGCGAATTGCGAGCACGGCCAGCAGCGACACCAGGCCGATCCAGGCTGCCGGCTCGACCAGGCCCAGCGGGACCCAGCGCCCGACGAGGAACAGGCCGGCAAGGGCGGCGCCGGCCACGACCAGCGCACGGGTCGAGCGATCGACGTACCACAAGCCGCGAAGCCTGCGGCGCACGGAACGAAGCAGTGACTCGAGCCGTTCCATCACACGTCTCCTATCGATATTCGCCGGCGACCGAATCCGATCCCGGTGGTGGGCGCTCGAACGCCGGTAACCGCCAGAAGGTACCCGAGCAAGCACAAAACTCCGTACCAGCTCACCGTTGACACCCACACGGGTATCCCCCTTTTCACCGGCTGGCCGCGGGGGATGAGGGCCTTCAAGGGTTGATCCTCAGCTATTCCCCTGGGGAATACGCGTTCCGCCGGAAAGGGGATCTCCCGGAATCCGAAGCCCGCATCCGGCGACACGGTCAGGAATGCGAACAGGGCATCGAAGGGAGAGCGCTGCTGAAATCCTCCGGTGTCGCGGCCCTGGATGGCCGATGCCGTTCCGACAAACGGGTTCAGCACGAGGGTGTACACGGGTCTCTTTCCCCTGAACGGCTGCGACCCCGCCCGCTCGGCCAAGAGAAGGGCAAGTCCGTATGTGATGACGGTCCCGATGGTGAGCGTTGCGACCAGACCGTAGGTGAGCACCGTGGCGCTGACGGTGCGCTTGAGATTGGCCGACAAGCCGATTCCGATCAGGGCCAGCGTGAAGCCTGTGAAGATCACCATGGCGAATCCTCTAACAACATCGAGAGGCGACACCCCCCCGAGAATGAAGCTGATACTGACCAAAGGAATGGTGGCCACGATCAACAGCATCAGGAACGACATCGACGATGCCAGCTTCCCCAGAACGATGTGGCGAGGCTTCATCAGCGTTACCTGCAGCAACGACAACGTTCGCTGTTCGCGTTCCGTCGTCAGCGATCCCGCAACGAAGGCGGGAACTAGGAAGCAGACCATCATCAGCATGAAGAACAGGATGTAGTGAAAGACCGTGCGGCCGATGACGGCGGCTGCAAACGGGTCGCCGAAAGCGGAGTCGCGCGACAGCGAGCGCTCGGTCACGAATACCACTGCGCCGAGAACGGTGAGGTACACCGTGAGCACGATCGGACCACGAAGTGAACGCATCCGGCGCTTGATTTCGCGCGCGAAGAGCGGATTCGAGATCCTCACGTCACGATTCCCTTCGTCACCCGCATGAAGATCTCCTCCAGTCCCGTCTCGACCTCGGTGAATCCGATGACAGGGACTCCTTCGCCCACGAGATGGGCGAGCAACGCCGCTGCCTCCTCATCGCCCCCGGCAAGCTCGAGCTCCAGCCAGCCGTCCTGCACGTCGGTCGCCGGATCTGTGCCGGGGTAAGAGTTCAGCACCTCGCGCAGTCGCTGTGCCCCTGCCGCAGTTACGCGAATCCGAATGCGTCGTGCCACCGCGAGCCCTGTTGCGATTTCTCCCGGCGAGCCCTGAGCGATGAGCCGGCCCGCCTCGAGGATGGCGATATTCGAACACACCTCCTCTAGCTCCGAGAGGATATGACTCGAGATCAGGATGGACTTGCCCATCCTCTTCAGCTCGAGGAGTAGCGCCCGCAGCTCGACGCGCGCTCGCGGGTCGAGTCCCGACGCCGGTTCGTCCAGGACGAGCAGCTCCGGATCGTGCACCAGGGCGCGAGCGAGACCCAGCCGCTGTTTCATTCCTCGCGACAGCGTGTCGACGTAGGCCTCGCGCTTGCCGCCGAGATCGACGAGCTCGAGCAGATCGTCCACCAGCCGGACACGCTTATCCGACGGCACCCGGTAGGCGGCGGCGAAGAAGTCCAAGTACTCGGAGACCCGCAGGTCGTCGTAGATTCCGAAGAAGTCCGGCATGTAGCCGATCCGGCTGCGGACTTCGTCAGGGCTGCCTACGGGATCGTGCCCGCAGACGTACATCTCGCCCGAGCTAGGCATCAGCAGCGTCGACAGCATAAGGAATGTGGTGGTCTTCCCGGCTCCGTTCGGTCCTACGATACCGGTGATCGAGCCGCGCTGAACGGAGAGATTGAGATCGCGGACGGCGGCGGTCTCACCAAAGGTCTTGGTCAAGTTCTCCGTCCAAAGGATGTCGCCGTTCTCGCTCCGAGTGTCACCGCTCCCGCTCATGCGATTCCTTCCAGCGACATCGAAGAAACGGAGAAGCCCGTTTGGAACTCCGAGGTCAGCCGCACCAGCACTTCGCCGTCCTGCGACACGTTGCGGGCCGCCCCTTGAGCGGAAGCAAACTCGATCCTGTCGCCCTTGAGCGAAACGGACCGCCATTTGCGCCCGGAGAAGTCGTACACCGAAACCGCGACACTCTGGTCGGGGGCAAACTTTTGGCCGATCGCGCAATCTGCTCCGGGCGGGCATGGCGGCTCCGGGATTGCCACCTGGAAGCACTGCTCGCCGCCGCCCGGAAGCGGCTTGCACTGCGCGTCCGGTCCTCGAAAGAGACCGACTCCCTGTTGCGTCCCAAACGCAAAGCTCTTCGGGGACGCCCCCGAGGGCAAATCGAAGCGAAGCGTTACGTTGCGGGCCTGGTCTACGAACATGCCCGACGGATCGCTAAAGACCCCATCGGTGCCGACCAGGGAGCGCCGCACCGCGATGGAGGGCACCGTCTTGTCCTTGCCGAGCGACAGGCCCAGCGGAACCAGGACTAACAGGCGGCCGTTGCTCGCGCGGATGCCCAGTTGATCGGCGGCGTCGCGAAGATCGACCCAGCCGGTGAGAAACGCCCGGCCGGGCAGACCCAGGCCGGCGAGCCGGCCGGCGCGCTGAAGCAACGAGATCCCTACGCTTCCCCCCGGCAGGAACGAGGGGTCAACGTTCAGATCGGGACCTTGGGCGGACACGGACACGGTCACGCTCTTGCGAATTCCTGGTCCGAGTTCGCCGATGCTGCGGAATGCGCGGCCCACATACACACCCACATCGCGCAGCTTGAACGCCGTGGGATTGCTCACCATCCCCGAGAACCCATCGGCGCCCGCAGACAGCGTCCCGCCATCCTTCGACGTTCGCAGCCGGGTTCGCCCGGCAACGAGGGTTCCGATCGCACCGATCGGCAGGGAGAACTCCGCGACCTGCTCCCGACCACCGACGCGCACCCGCGGGAGCTGCCGGCCGGGAACGTCGATCTGGGGAAGAGGCGCAACGAGCCATTCTCCCGAGACCGACACGCGTTCCGTGCCGCCGGATCGGGACAGCACTCCGAGCGCGAGCCAGGTGCGTTCGGAGGTCGGATCGACGACCGCGATCCCCGTTCCCTGGAGGATCGGCACGTTGCGAACCCCACGTCCCACGAAGTAGGCCCCCGCCGCGAAGACGACGGCAAGCGCCGGGACGGTGATCCATGCCAGCTCTCGCCGGCGCAATGCGCTCAGCGTCAGGAAGTTCACCGGCCCGGCGAGGGTGACGTACCCGAGCAGGAAGAGCAACAGCCACCCGATGTTCGGCCTGCGAAACCCGCCTGACTCGGAGAGAACGCCGAACCAGTCCTGTGCCGTCAGCTCCTCCCGCCGGAAAGCGCGCGTGTCGGCGGCACGCACCACGCGCGACCAGCGCGGATCGCGTTCATCCCAGAACGAGGGGGCCTCGGGCGTCAGCACGCTCGTGACCCGCCCGGAACCCACTGTGGTACGACCGAGATCCCCGCCGCCGGCGGCGCGCCAGGTCGACGGGAGAAAGCCGAGGGCGGCTTCGGATCGAGCGACGGCCACCAGCTCACCACCGGACGTGGCGAAGCTCAGAACCGCCGCGCGCTGACGATCGGAGAGCCGAGGCACCAGCTCCGCGTCTACCACGAGGTGGCTCAAGGGGCTCAGCGCGTCGCCACCCAGATCGAGCGTGTCCTGAGGCACAACGACGACGCGGGCTTGGCGATCGACGCCCTCAACGTCGATCCTCTTCGCGAGCGGTTTCTCCGTCGCGAGAATCCCCACCAGCTCCTCGTTCACAAGGACGGACCCTCTGCCGGGAACAGCCCTTCCGGCGATCCGGCCGCTGCGATCCACGGCGCGTACCTCCGGGATCTCGGGCCCGGGAACAAGCATCCGGATCGACGCCCTACCGCCCCCCGGCACCTGGAAGGAGCGGCGCACGGACAAGACGCCCGAGGCAGCCTGGACGAGAACTTCGAGAGAGCCGGCGAAAAAGCCCCCAGAGTCGACAACAACCGTCAGAGGTGTCGGCGTGCCGGCCCTCGTCTCTCCGTCGATCCCCAGCCGGACGTCGAGTCGAACCGTGGTCTGGGCCGGAGCAGGAACCGTTCCCACCACCGCGGTGATCGCAGCGGCAGCCAAGGCCAGTGCTACCGACCGCCGGACGAAGCGACTCAGGGTCATAGGGTCTCCGCTTTTGACGCGCTCAAGCCGCCGGGAAGTTCCCCAGCCACCAGCATCGGGGATGAGCGGCAATCAGGCAACGGCCACCCCGGGTCGGACGACCTGGCCCGATGTACCGAATCGTCCCTCTATTCCACTCCCGCTCTTTTCTCTATCGTCTGACACTAGGGCAAGCTTCGTCACAATCGTGATGGGCCCCCGGCCGCACTCGTGAAGGGGGGCACCCATGCTCGTGCAGAGCCGGCGCCAGGCAGGCGTCAGCATCGCCTTGGCTGTGATCTTCTCCGCGTTTGCCGTCCCGGCTTCGCCGGCCGGCGCGAAGGGGACGGCACCCCGGCAAGCCGGAGGGACCGGGCTGCCGGCTGCCCTGACCGATGCTATTCGGCCGCTCGCGGCTCTGGTCCCCGCACGTCTGCCGGCCCTAAGACCACCCACCCCGGCGCCCCTGCGCATCCTCCTGGTGAGCTCGGGGGTGGACACCGCCGTATTTCCGGAATCCGTTCGGAGCAAGATCTCCTCCCTCGACGGGGCCGCAGACACTCTCGGCTACGGAACCTATGCCGCCAGCGCGCTGCTTCAGGTTCTCGACAACGTGCGGGTGAGTTCTTACTCAGTCTATTCCGGCGATCGCTTCGACGAAGGGCGTCAGCGCGCAATATTCGACTGGACGCTCGCGCGGGCGGCGGACTTCGATGCCGTCCTGTATGCCGTTCCGCCCTCGGAGTTGCTCGACCCCTCGACGCTGCTGATGTCCAGCATCGACGAAGCGGGTCGCAATCAGTGGGCCGAGCTCCTGACGGCCATGGGGGATCATCCGATGCGGACGGATCGTGACCGCGCCGCCTTCGGGATCGCACTGGATGCCGATGCGCGGCGAATCCAGCTTGCCGCCGCTCCCGAATCCCAGCAGGCCGCAGCGCAGGCGTGGGTCGATGCAGTTGCGCGATGGACGAAGGCGCGCGAGCAGCTCGCGGCGCTCGGTTCGGCCGGCTTACCGGTCGTCGTTCCTGCCGGGGATCTCGGACCGGGGTTTCAAACGATCTTCGGCGTCGCCAACCTCCCGGAGGTCATCACCGTCGGATCCTTCGACGGCATGTGGGTTTCGCCGACCAGCTCGAGCGGGCCGTCACTCGACAATCGCGTGAAGCCCGACCTCATCGCCGCGGGCAATCTCACGGGGTTGCTCCCTGAGGGATCGGCTCTCGCACGGCGGCTGCCGATCAATCCCAAGCTCGAACTCGATTGGAAGGCCGACGAAGCTGTGGGCGGCCTTCGCACGCGCACGGGCTCCACCATTCCGGCGAGCGCCGTCGTTGCCGCGCAGGTTGCCACACTTGCCGCGGGTGGCGTGCGTGACGCCGCGGTCATTCGCGGGGCGCTGACGGCCGCGGCGCGACCGCTGCCGGCAGTGCCGGTATGGCGGCAAGGTGCGGGACTGCTCGGCCGGCCGATCACCGCCGCAGAGGTGCGTAAGCGCGGTGTTATCGTCGGATCGCCCGATCTCGGCCTCGAGCCCGAACCCGGCCGCTCGTGGACCAGCAGCGTCCGCTATTGGCGCACGCGTGCGACCGGTGCTCGAACGACCCTCACCGACTTCGCGGGCCTTGCACCAACGGGCCGGGTCGCGATGCGCCGGATAACCGCGTCCTCCCCGGTCAAAGCCCGCATCGCCAACGATGGGGTCCGGTATTCGACAGGCATGGGCGAGGAGTGGGAAGCGGGTGTGTACTGCGGCTACTCGGAGATCTCGCTTCCTTCCTCGTCGTCGACCTTCGACGCGAAGGTTTCTGGCGACGGATTGCCCGGCGGCGCACGCGAGCACCTTCCAATGTGCTTGCTGAACGGTTCCGAGTTCGTGATGCACGGGTTCTACATCCATGACGAGCCCGCCGAGAATCTGACCTTCGCGCTGATCCCGGACATCCCTGAGAAGGACACAGTGATGAGCGCGATCCCGAAGCACCTTCCCATGGATCCGACGCACATTCGGCTCTTCCAGCAGGTGACGAACAAGGATGGAGACGCGATCCTCTACAACGTCCCGCCCGGCTACTACCGGATCCGGCAGTTCTCCGACTACGGCTCACCGATAGTGAGCTCGGTTCGCCGCGCCTCAGACGGTCGGAGTCAGAGCATCGCCGACGACATCGGGGAGAACCCCTCGTATCAAGACGTCGTGGCGTTCGTTCTGGCCGCTGCGAACTGGAGCGAAGACGATCTGAAACGCACCTTCGGCGAGGATCGGGTCGCCTATGAGAAGAGCACCGGCGGCTATCTCATTACGGCCGGACCGCGGAAATATCGCATCGTCTTGAATTGGATGAAGAAGATGCCCGGGCCGGCGGTCTCGTCGCGCTACGTGGACCTCATCGACCGGGACGATCTCGAGTACCTAACGGTTCCGGTCCCAAATTCCATGAGCAAGATCGGTGACCCATCGACGTGGGAAACGGCGTGGCCCCTCGGCAAAGACGCCTGGCTCATCGACGGGGTGAATGCTCCAACTCTCGCCGCGCCCGCACCAGATCACCTTGCGGCGCGCTACAACGCCGTCGCGGCCGGCCTCCAGGGCAAGGTGAAGCCGGTGCTCGGCATCGCGCAGTATCCCTTCAACCTCACGACGCCCAACTACAAGATCGACGTCAGCCTGAATTTCGCCTACGAGCTGCAGAACGCGGCCGTCGTCGCCGTCGTGCAGATCGGAGACGAGGTCGAAGCGGGCTGGGTGCTGGACGGTGGAGTGGTGCGTGCCGACGGTGACTCGGAGCGGGGGATCGGGGGGCTCGAGATCGCTCCTGCCGGAACCTCCGGGCTCGCAAGCTTCAACTTCACGCTGTTCGCGCCCGGGTCGAAGGAGGGCATGCTCACCCTCGTCTTGGTACCCGCCGACGTGCTCGGTGCGGCCGTCCCGCTGTCCCGCCTGGAGATCGAGGGCATCTCCATGCGCGTCGATACTTGGACGACCGCTCTTTGGCCGGCCACGCTGAGCCCTGCCGGGATGGGGCACGCCTTCGACGTAGTTCCCAACGTTTCGCCGAGACAGATGAATGCCGCGTCTTGCCGTGGTAAGGCCGTGGGTGGCATGCGCTACCAGGAATGCGAGGACTGGCAAGTCTTCGTGCATTCTCCCGGAACGGATGCGTCCACGGTCGCCGTTCGGGCGTCGGGAGGAAAGGATCTCACATCCCGGTTACGCGCAACCGGTGGCAGATTGTTCGATCCCCGGCGCGGAGTGAGTGATTTCTCGAGCGCATTCTCCCAGGACCTCGTGCTCGGGGACCTCGAGCTTGGGCTCAAACTCGACCGTGCCTTCCGCACGAACGGACGATTCTGGGAGCAGTTGGCGCTGCCGCTTCGCTTCCTTCGCGGGCTGGAAGGATCCCTGACGTTCGAGATCGTGGACAACCTCGCCGGCCGGCGATCGGGAGCCTTTCCGCATTCGCCGGGCGGCGTGCGCGTTGCGCCGTATCTGCCGTATGACGTGAGTGACGGCGCTGCCGACCTGGTGCCTTAGAGCCATGCCACGTTGACGCGCGGCACGCCTCGACGCGAGTCTGTCGGGATGGACGAGCGCTTCATCGGTTTCGTGCTGTACCCCGACCTCACGGCGCTCGACGCCGTTGGGCCGTACGAGGTGCTGTCGCGGCTTCCCGGCTACCGGTCGATCTGGATCGCCGAGTCGCGCGACCCGGTACGAGCGGACCGCGGCGCGACGCTCGTGCCCGATTACACCTTCGATGATTGCCCGGCCTTGCACGTCCTCGTGGTGCCGGGAGGGCCTGGTCAGATCCTTCAGATGACGAACGAGCGGCTGCTTGCGTTTCTGCGAAGGATGGCAGCGTCGGCAGGAATCGTGTCGTCTGTGTGCACGGGGTCCCTGCTCCTGGCGAAAGCCGGCCTTCTTTCGGGGCGAAGAGCCACGACCCATTGGCTCGCCATGGACGCCCTGGCTGCACTCGGGGCGGTGCCGGTCGCCGAGCGCATAGTCCGCGACGGCAGTGTCGTCACGGCTGCCGGGGTCTCCGCTGGAATCGACTTCGGGCTCGTCCTTGCCGCGGAGCTTGCAGGCGAGACCATGGCTCAGGCGATTCAGCTCGGGATCGAATACGACCCGCAACCGCCATTCGACGCGGGCTCGCCTACCAAGGCACCCGAGCCGATCGTATCGGCGTTGCGCGCGAGCGTGCGGACCTTCCTCGAATGACAGATCCAGAGGGGTTTCGGCATGCCTAGTTACTCGAAGGAAGAGTCGTCGCCGGCACCGGTTGGGTCTTCGCGATCTTCCGCGCGGCGATACCGAACCCAGGATATGGCGCCGACTACGAATATGAGGATGGCCAGGGTCGATACGACGATCGAACCCTCCCGAATGAACAGCGGACCGTCCAGCCTCGCGAACATTCCCATCGATCGAACGCTGGTTTCCACGCGGACCGAGTCTAGTAGCCGCCGAGGGACCATTGCCTGCGAGGCCGGGTCTACCAGTTTGCGCTTTGCTGTGATAGAGTCCTGAATCGAGTTCGAGGTTTCGCGTGAAAGTGTGGCCGCGGGCAAGCCGCGGTCGTTCCTTTTTCCGGGCTTCGCTTACGGTTCGAAATGGACCGGATCACATGCGCCGCCAGGCGCCGGAAGGAGGTACAACATGCGCGGAACCGTCAAATGGTTCAGCGACGACAAGGGCTTCGGCTTCATCTCCCGTGAGGAAGGTGAAGACGTCTTCGTCCACCACTCCGGCATCGCCGGTGAGGGATATCGCTCGCTGAAGGAAGGCCAGGACGTCGAGTTCGAGTTGGGCCAGGGCCAGAAGGGCCCACAGGCCACGAACGTTCGACCGATCGCCTAGTCGCACAATCGAGGGGCCGCGATTCGTCGCGGCCCCTCAACAGCTCTTGGTCTTCATCGTGCTCGCGTCGCCGGCGCGATCTCTCGGAGGCTTCTCATGCAGACAGTCGTGGCACAACAACCACCACGCATTTCAGTGGTCGGCGCGCCTCGGGCTACGAGGCTGGCGGATCGACACCGGTACGTGCTCCACTTTCTGAAGCTCGTGCGCGTGGTGGGCAACGTGAAGGTGCCCACTCAGGCTCAAGTGAGTGCGAAGCTTCTCCGGCGAGCGCCGCCGGCAGAAGCGGTTGCGGAAGGGACCCCTCTCCCATGACAGCGAAGACGCCTACCGCCAAGCCCGTCGAGCAGGTCCGTCATTGCCATTTCTGCGAGCGCGAGCTGCGCTTGACGCTCGTCCGATTGAGTACCGGAGGCGAGGGCCGCCTGGTCTGGGCTTGTCCGAACCACCGCGGCTGACCACCCGCACGCTCGCGGCTCTATGGGTTCGCGCGACGGGCCTGCAGGGGATGGCTTCCGTGGCCAGTCCGGGCGGCGGAGTGCCTGCACGTTTCCTGTCTCTTGAGAACGTGACCTGCCAGCGGTAGCGGAGGGCGAGGGACTCGAACCCCCATAGCGCCTCTCAGCGCGTCAGCGGTTTTCAAGACCGCCCGGTTGCCAATTACCGTAGCCCTCCGGGATTCAGGCTATCGGAAGGACGCCCGGCCCGGACCCAATGAACGACGGCTCTCAGCCGTCGGCTCGCCGGACGGCGATCAGCGCCTTGGTCATCCCCAGGTACCGCTCACGGATGAACTCGCAGTCGGGGAACATGGCCACGAACTCACGGGGTGTGAGCATGCGAATGCCCTCGACCATTGCCTCGACGTCGGACCGCTTCGGCTTCCTGGTCAATCCCCAGACCGTGAAATGGCGGGCGACCTTCTTCCGCCACGGCACCGGTAGCCAGTGGATGAACGGCGCGATGAAGTGCGGCTCCACGACGAAGCGCTGGTTCGGTGTCTCGCAGTAGAGATTGCGTCCGCTCCTTCTGAGCTCGAGGGCGAAACGCTCCTGGTTCGGCTTGTCGTGCGCATGGTCGACGACGTGCTCGATCACAGAGTTGGAGAAAACAAGGTCGAAGGTACGATCGCGAAACGGAAGCCGCCGGCCGTCGGCAACGACGAACCTAAGTGCAGTGCCCTCGGTCGCCGAATTGTTCGGCATGAACGGCGATAGGACCACGATCTTTCGCGCGTCCACGTTTCCGTACAGATCCCAGAATTGGCGCGTTCCTCCGCAGTCCAGGATCAGGTCGAACCTCTGCGGAAACAATTCCTTGAACCTCGCCATGCGCTTTCGGCGACGTCCCCCGATTCCGAGGGCGCGGCGAATGTCGTGCATGGTCGGCATCGGTCCTCCTACGAAGAGTTCATCATCCTAACAGCGGTCCTCAATATCCAGAAACGGTGGTCAGACGCGTGGTGCGATCTCGTCGAAGCCGCAGTACGGCTGTAGCGCAAGAGGAATGCTTACACCGCCATCGGCCCGCTGATGAACCTCCAGCAGTGCGAGGATCGTGCGCGCGACCGCGATTGCCGTCCCATTAAGCGTATGGACGAACACCGGACCGGCGTCGGTCTTGATCCGGCAGTTCAGGCGCCGGGCCTGGTAGTCGGTGCAGTTCGAACAACTCGTCAGCTCCCGGTAGGCGCCCTGTCCGGGGATCCACCCTTCGAGGTCGTATTTCTTGGCCGCGCTCGGGCCCAGCTCTCCGGCCGGTATGTTCACGACCCGATACGGGATCTCCAGCCCCTGGAGAATCCCTTCTTGTAGCGATAACAGGAACTCGTGCTCTTCGGACGACTGCTCGGGCCGCACGAACGAAAACATCTCTACCTTGTCGAACTGGTGAACGCGGAAGATTCCCCGCGTGTCCTTCCCGTAGGTCCCCGCTTCCCTCCGGAAGCACGGGGAGAGTCCCGCGTACCGCAACGGCAAGGCCTCGGCGTCGAGCACTTCCTCCTGATGTAGCGCGGCCAGCGGAACCTCGGACGTTCCGACGAGATACAGATCGTCGTCGGCAGTCTTGTAGATCTGCTGCTCGTCTGTGGGGAGAAATCCGGTGCCCTCCATTGCTTCGCGCCGGACGAGCACCGGGGGAATCACCGGAATGAATCCCCTACCTTGCACGTGGTCGAGGGCGAATCGCACCAGCCCAAGCTCTAGATGAACCGCGGCGCCCTTGAGATAGTAGAAGCGCGAGCCGGACGTGCGAACTCCGCGATCGATGTCGATGATGTCGAGAGCCTCTCCGAGTTCCACGTGATCTTTCGGCTCGAACTCAAAAGCAGGAATCGTGCCCCAGCGGCGAACCTCGACACCGTCCTCGTCGCCGGCGCCGTCGGGGGTGGTCCGGTCGGCGATATTCGGCATGCGGAGCATGAGCTCGCGCAGGTCCAGCGCAAGCGCCGCTTCACTGCGCTCGCTCTCGGCGATCTCGTTGCTCATCCTTCTCAGCCGCTCAAGCAATTCCTCGCGCGCTTCCCCGGAGAGCCGCGGAACCTCCTTCGACAGTCGCTTGTGCTCCGAGCGGCGTTCGTCGATCCCCGCTTGCGCCGCGCGACGGCGCGCATCGAGGTCCAGCACGCGATCTACGACGGCCGGATCCTCCCCGCGCCTTGCCAGACCGGCGGCAACCTCCGCCGGTCGCTCTCGCAGCAACCGAAGATCAAGCATCGGGCGCGCGTGGGTATGAACCGAGCACTCTCACCTCCATGATCTTGGTTCGCAGGGACTCTAACGCTTGAGACACCGGCGGTACCGCGGCATGCCCTTCCATATCGATGAAGAAGCAGTACTCGCCGAGGCGCTGCTTGGTGGGCCGCGACTCGAGCTTCACGAGGTTGATGTCCCGGTCGGAGAACTCGTGGAGGATCGCAAGAAGCGAACCAGGCCGGTCCTTCTCGATGAAGCATACGACGCTGGTCTTGTCGGAGCCCGTGGGTTCCTGCAGGCTCCGTCCCAGCACGACGAAGCGAGAGGAGTTCTCCGGGTGATCTTCGATCTCCGGCATCAGAACGTCGAGGCCGTAGAGCTCGGCTGCAAGCAGGGTGCCGATGGCCGCCCACGGCTCGGTGCGCCCGGACACTTCGCGCGCCGCCTCCGCCGTTGAGTTCGCGGCGTGAATCTCCGCAGCCGGAAGCGTGCGCGCGAGGAACGTGCGGCACTGGGCGGTCGCGTGGGGATGCGACAGCACGGCGGTAATATCGTCGAGCCGAACGCCCGCCCGTGCCAGAAGTGTGTGGCGGATCGGCAAGACCGCCTCACCCTGGATGAGCACCTCACGCGTTCCGAAGACGAGCGCGTCGAGGGTAGCGTTCACCGATCCCTCGATCGAGTTCTCGATCGGAACGACACCGTGGTCGATTTCGGCGCGCGCCACCGCCCCGACGATCTCCAGCACGGAGGACATCGGCACCAGCTCGGCCCCCCGGTAGTCCAAGAACCCGAGCGCAGCCTCTTCGGTAAAGGTGCCCGTCGGCCCGAGGTAGGCGAGCCGTTCGGTCATCGCTGTGCCGCGAGGGCCCGGCGAATGGCCTCCTGCTCCTCCTCCGACAGGTTGTAGCGGCTCGTCGCGGCCTCAACCGGCTTCGCGTAGATCCGAGTCTCGGTCCGGCCGTTGATCGATGAAAGCACGACTCCATGGCCCCTGCCGTCCAAAAACGCCGCCGAGAACGAAAGATGGCCTCCCATGTCTTCGAAGGCGTCGAAACGAACGACGCCGACACCTTGCACGGCCTGCACTACGGCGTCGCGCAAGATCTCTAGCTCGTTCGCCATGCTGTCGACTTTCTTCGCCAGCTCCTCGCCGGTCAGGACGAGGTCACGGCCGGCACCGGCCGCCTGGAGCGCCCGAAGGCCTCGGCGGATCCTGGACGCCCTAACGTTTGCGCGCACGGCGAGCGCCGTCGCGAGGACGGCGACACCCGCTCCGGCGAGTGCGATCGCAGTTAGAAGATCCTGATCGAGAGTCATGGGGGAAACCTCTTCCGGCCGGCCGAAGCGAGTATATCGCCGGACGCGTTGACTCCCGAGGCTGGTCCGGCGTTCATCTTCGGCGAATGGGGGAATACAATCGACCCGTGAACCGTCGATATCTTGACTCCTTGCTCCGGGCTGTTTCCCTTCGCCAGGTCACGCCCCTCGAGGCGGCCGAGCGTTTATCGCAACTGCCTGTGCACGATCTGGGCTTTGCCCGGCTGGATACGCATCGGGAGCTACGAACCGGCCTTCCCGAGGTCGTGTTCGGGCCCGGGAAGACTCCAGAGCAGATCGGCCGCATCGTCGAGGCAATGGTCGCCTATCCCGGCGGGCCGGTGCTGGTGACCAAGGCCACCCTCGATGCCTACAAGGCCGTCCGTCGCGTCGCCCCGGACGCGCGGTTCGATGCCCTGTCGGGGACGATCGTGGCGCGGACGTCCGAAGACGCGCCCCGAGGCATCGTCGCGGTTGTGGTTGCCGGGACGTCGGACCTGCCGGTCGCCAGGGAAGCGATCGTTACGGCGGAAGCGTGTGCCTTCAAGATTGAAGAAGTCCTCGACGTGGGTGTCGCAGGTGTGCACCGGATTCTCGCGGCCCAGGGCGCGCTCAGATCCAGCGATGCCGTGATCGTCGTGGCGGGAATGGACGGCGCGCTGCCGGCGGTGGTCGCCGGCCTGACGCCGGCACCGGTCATCGCCGTTCCGACAAGCGTGGGTTACGGGGCCTCGTTTCGGGGGCTCGCGGCCTTGCTGACCATGCTGAACGCATGCACCCCGGGAGTCGTGGTCGTCAACATCGACAACGGTTTCGGCGCTGCCGTTGCGGTGCAGCGAATCCTGGCCGGCCGCGGAGGCATCGCGTGACGCGCATCGCCTACTTCGATTGCTTCTCGGGTGTGGCCGGCGACATGACCCTGGGGGCGCTGATCGATGCCGGCGTGGAGCTGGAAGCGATCACCACGCCGTTGGGCAAGTTGCCGCTCGAACCTTTCGAAATCGAGGCCAGCCGTGTCGAACGCATGGGACTTTCCGCGATTCACGTTCGGGTGCGGGCGGGAGAGACCGGAGTCTTCCGAACCTACGCGAGCGTCCGGGCAATGCTGGGCGAAGCCGATCTTCCGACCCGCGCCAAGGAACGAGCACTCGAATCGTTTCGGCGTCTGGCCCAAGCCGAGGCTGCGGTGCACGGCAAGGACATCGAGCATGTTCCGTTTCACGAGCTTGGTTCCGTCGATACCGTCGTAGACATCGTCGGGGCCGCACTCGGGCTCGAAGCGCTCGGAGTCGAGCGCATCCGGTCGTCGCCGGTGGCAACCGGCATGGGCATGATCCGGACTGAGCACGGGGTGTTTCCCGTGCCCGCCCCTGCGGTGGTGGAGCTGCTGAAGGGTGCTCCGATTTATTCGCGAGGCATTCCGACCGAGCTGACTACGCCGACCGGGGCGGCGATTCTGACCGGCGGTGAGGCAACATTCGGAGACTTGCCGACGATGACCGTCGCGGCAGTCGGCTACGGAGCCGGCTCGAGAGAGCTCGAGATCCCGAACGTGCTCCGGCTGATCATCGGCGAGGAGATCGACGAAGAAGGCGGCCCGAGCCTCCAGGCGGCCGTGGTGCTCGAGGCCAACATCGACGACATGAACCCGGAAATCTACGAGCACGTGTTCGAGCAGCTTTTCTCGGCGGGAGCCCAGGACGTGTGGATCTCACCGATCACGATGAAGCGTGGCCGGCCGGCGGCCACGCTGTCGGTGTTGTGCGACCCCGCCGACGAACGCGGATGCCGTGACGTCATCTTCGCCGAGACCACGACGCTGGGGCTACGCCGGCGCCCGGTGGAGAAATGGGCGCTGCCGCGGGAGATCATCGAGGTATCGGTGGAGGGCGGAACGGTCCGTGTAAAGATCGGTATCAGCGGCGGCCGGGTGGTCGGCATGGCTCCCGAATACGCGGACTGCGCCGTGATCGCCCGCGAGACGGGTCGGGCGCTCAAGGACGTCTTCGCCGAGGCGGCCGCGTCCGCGCGGGAAGCCCTCGCCGACCGTTCCCACTGATCGCCCTTAGTCGTTCACCAAGAGAATGCGCACGGGGTCGCCTTCCTTGTCGCGCAGCATGCGCACCGCCTCTTCTGCCTGATCCACCGGCAGTCGGGCACTGATCGAGCGCGAAAGATCCAGGCGGCCCGACGAAACGAGTCGCGTCAGAGCCTCGAGGTGACGCGGGGTGTACCCGTAGGATCCCAGCAGCCTCGTCTGGAAATACGTGAACGTGATCGAAGGACCGAGCCGGATCGGCTCTCCCGAGACGCCGACGATCACCGCGCGTCCGTAGCGCGTGAGCGACGCGACCGCCAGCTTCAACACGTCGTTTACCCCCACGAAGTCGAACGCCACATCGACGCCCTCGCCGGCGGTCGCAGCACGGATCGCCGCAACGGCACCGTCCGAGTCGAATGCGACGTCGGCGCCGAGATCGAGCGCGCGCTGCCGCGCGCCGGGACGCGGGTCGATCGCCGCGATGAATCCCGCTCCGGCAAGGCGCGCGATCTGCACCGCGTGCGTTCCCAGGCCGCCGATGCCGAAGATCGCTACCCGTTCGCCCGGCCGGACGTTTCCCGTCCCCGTGACCGCGCCAAACGGCGTGCCGACCGCGTCGGCAAGGATGGCGCCGACGTCGAAGGAGATCTCGTCGGGCAGCCGGACGATCCCGGCGGCGGGGACGACGACCTCATCGGCCCACGCGCCGTCCCAGTCCACGCCCATTGTCAACGGGAAGAAGCAGTCCTCCACCGACCGCTCAGCCAGACATGCCGAGCACGCACCGCACCGCTTACCCGCGTAGATGACGACCCGGTCGCCGAGGCTCCATCCGCGGACACCCGGCCCCAGCTTGGAGATGGTGCCGGAGGCCTCGTGCCCGGGCGTGACCGGCGGCTCGGATCTGATCGGAAGCGAGCCGTCGAAGACGTGGAGGTCCGAGGCGCAGACTCCGCACGCCGCAACGCGCACCCGCACCTCACCCGGCCCCGGTTCGGGCAGAGGCATGTCCACGACCTCGAGGGGCTTGCCGACCCCGACGAACCTAACGGCTTGCATCTGTGCTACCGCCCGGCGGCGGCTTCGAGGGTGGCGTCGGGACTCGAGGCCTCCCCGCTGGGAAAAAGACCGAGACACGGCAATGTGACGCCGGCCTTCTCGTACTCGTCGAGCTTTTGCGCGATCGTCGCCGCGTCGCCGATCGCCGTGAACTCGTCGAGCAGCGGGTCGCTGATCGCCGCGTGGGCGGCCGGCATGTCTCCGCGGCCGGTCGCGGCATCGAAGGCCGCGATGTCCTCCGCGTAGCCGGCGCCTGCGATCACCCGCCGGTAATAGGGCAGCATCATGTAGGTAAAGAAGCCTTTGCGAAACGTGTCCCTTGCGGCCCCCGGGTCATCGGTTAGCGCAGCCGGAACCGCGGCGAGGATCTCAACGGACGACGGGTCGCGGCCGGCCGCTTCCGCGCCGGCGCGCACCGCCGGTACGACGGTCTCGGCAATATAGGAGGGCAAACAACTCCACAGCACGACGCCGTCGGCCGCAGCCCCGGCCCACCGCAGCATGTTCGGCGCGAGCGCCGACACGTAGATCGGAAGGCCGGCTCGGGCCTGATATCCCATGAATCCGTAGTTCGCCGTGTAGAAGTCGCCGCTGTGCGCCACAGAACCGGTATCGAAAATGGAGCGCAGGATCGACAGGTACTCCTTCATCCGCGACAGCGGCTTGTCCATCGAGATGCCGTACCAGGTTTCCATAGTGATCTGGTGGGAAGGCCCGATCCCAAGCACCAGCCTGCCCCCGATCATCTCGTCGAGCGTCGCCGCCTCGATCGCCAGCGAGACCGGGTGGCGCGGAAACGCCGGCAGCACGCCGGTTCCGAGCTTGATCGTCGACGTACCGTGTCCGTACGCCGCCAGCACCATCAGTCCGTCGCGTGCTGCGATGTGAGTATCGAACACGATCTCGTAGCCGAGAGACTCGGCCAGGCGGACCCGGTCGACTGCCTCGTCGAGCGAGCGGCCCGGCGTGATGAACGCCCCGAGGCGCCTCACAGCCCCAGCGTCTTGGCGATGTTCGTGCGAAGGATCTCGCTGGTGCCTTCGTACAGCCGCATCGCCCGGACCTCGCGCCAGTACGACTCGATGCCCATCTCGGTCATGAACCCGTTCCCACCAAAGACCTGGATCGCGCGGTCGGAGACGCGAGCGACCATCTCTGTGGCGACAAGCTTCGCGGCTGCGGCTTCGCGCCGGCCGTCGGCGCCGTCGTCGATGAGCGACGCCATCTGATAAACGAAGGCTCGCGAAGACTCAAGCTCGCACCACGAGTCGACGACCATCCCTTGGACGTACTGGTTCTTGCCGATCGGCTGGCCGAACGCCACACGCGTCTTCGCGTAATCGACCATCCTGTCGAGCAGGTACTGCGCGATCCCGAGGGCGTTCGCGGCGATGTGCAGGCGGCCGCCGTTGATCCACGCCATCGCGCCGCGGAATCCCATGCCTACCTCTCCGAGAACGTTCTCCGCCGGTACTTCGACGTTGTCGAAGAGCAGCTCGGCGGGACGGTCGACGGTCGACGCCGTCTGCTGGATGCGCACCACCTCGAACCCCGGAGTTCCCTTGTCGACCAAAAAGCCCGTGATCCCGCCGCGGGCGCGCTTCTCCGGATCAGTCACCGCGAACACAAGCGCAAAGTCTGCCTCCGCGCCGTGCGTGATGAAGTGCTTGCGCCCGTTGATTACGAACACGCCGTTCTTTTGCTCGGCGCGCGTTCGGATGCGCGTGGCGTCGGAGCCCGCCTCCGGCTCGGTCAGCGCGAAACACATCTCCTTCTCGGCCGCCATGAGCGGCTCGAGGTAACGGGTACGTTGCTCAGGTGTCACCTCGCTCAGGATCGGCGTAGGTCCCTCGACCGACGCGAGCACCGATCCCCGGCGCGCAAGGAACGATCCGCTCCGCGAGACATCCTCATGCACGACAACCTGTCCGAGATAGGACAAGCCCCCGCCTCCGAGGTCTTCTGGCATGTGCAAGGTGTAAAAGCCGAGCTCGGCCGACCGCTTGCGGATCTTCCGCTTCTCTTCCTCGGCGCCGGCGATCGCTCCGGTTTCCTGCAGCTCTTGGGCATATTTCTGCTCGGCCGGCAAGATCTCGCGTTCGACAAAAGAGCGGATCGAGTCCCGCAATCCTAGGATCTCGTCTGGGATCTGAATGGCGCTCACCGCGGCCTCCCTCGGGTATTCACGAACGCGCTAACGGTATACCGGCGGGTGGCCGGCCGACAATCCGAGCACCCATATTAGGTCCGCTAAACCCTGCTGCATCTCGGGCGGTCGAGGCTCCAAAGTGGCCGGTCAGCATACGCGCTCCGCACGTCCCACATCCCCCTGGTGGCCGCTACGGGTCACGCGCACGTGGAGCGGCGCCGTCGGCCGGACGTCATGCGATAACCGAGCACTGCGGCGAGGGCGCTCGTCCACGGCGTGACGGGAATGCCCATGAGGTCCCCGCTCGCCGTGGGTGCGAAACCGGCGACGGCGAATCCGAGTATGCCCAACGTGAGAGCCACGATCCCGACCGCGACTACTGGTGGAGAAGGCGTGCCACGTTCGCCCGCTCGCGGACGTTCGAACCGTCCGAGCAAAAGCACCAGGCCGGTCAGCGGAAGCGCCAAGCCGACGAGCCAGAGCGGCCTCAGCAGCCACCACGCGAGCGTCCCGATCTCAGGCTGCGGAAATCCCAGAGGAAGAAATGATGCGCTTCCTGCGACAAGAGCCGTTTGGTGCCAGAGGAACGTCGTCATGATGATGGCGTTGACGGCGACGACCCGGCGCCAAACGCGCGGACGTTTCAGCCATGCCGCGAGACGCGGCCGGGCGATCATCACCACACCGACGAGCCACATCGTGAGCGCGAGCAATACGAAGCTCGGAGGGTCCTGGTTCGAGCGCTCTGCTCCCGCGCCGACCATGCTCTTGGCGTACGGCCCAAGGGCGGTGAGTCCGATCATCGCGGCCAACCCCGCGAGCATCATGCCGCCGTGAATCCCTCGCCGCAGCCTCGGGAGCGACCCGTCGGCATAGAAGAACCCAATCTGGTGGGCGAACAGCCACACGGCGGCGAAATTCACATAGCCGGCGGCGTCGATGCCCGCACCGCGAACGAGTATGTCGACGGCAAGCGTGACCGTCGCGAGCACCAGGGGGACGCGAATGCCGTATCGCCGGTGCAGCGCGATCATCGGCGGCGCCAGCGCGACGACGAGGAGATAAATGCCGATGAACCAGAGCGGACGGCCCATGAGCAGCCCAATCTGCTCGGTCAGCGGCCGGTTCAGCCCGCCGAGATACAGCGCAGCCGCGAGCACGAGCCAGACCGCCGCAAGCGCCATCGTGGGGGGAATCAGCCTGCGCAGCCGGCCGCCCATGTAGGTCCCGTAGCTCCCGCCCTTCTCGCGCACCGATCTCCACGATGCAAAGTTCGAGAACCCGCCGACGAAGAAAAAGATCGGCATCACCTGGAGCACCCACGTCAACGGCCAAAGTCCGGGCACGACGTCCAGCGCGTTCTGCCCGCTGAAGCTCCCCTCCCGGAAGGAGACGGCCGCCATCAGCCAGTGACCGGTTACGACGCAGCCGATACTGAGCGCCCGAAGGAAGTCGATCGTCCGCTCCCGCGTCGCCGGGGTTGCAGCGGCGAGCTCCTCGATCGTCGCCCGGCCTGCGCCCTTGGATGCCATGGGAAGAGTATCGGGCCACCACGGCGTCTTCGATAGGGGGACTCAGTCCAAGATTTGCGGGCGGGGGAACCTACGCCTGCCTGGGTACTTTCGGTAACAGGTAGCCTCCTTCATCATGCTCGTCTCCGGCATCGCCGTGGGTCTCGTCGTCTGCAACAACACCGCCACCACCGCCGGACGAGGACGCAAGCGCGGTCCGGGCGCCGGCGCTAGCCTGATCGCGTCCGGGCGAATCGAGGGAGCACCGATGAGATCCCCATCACGCAACGCACCGCGAAGGATTCCGAGGGCGTCTCTCGCGACGGTCGGAGCGGTCTTGTTGCTCGGCCTTCCCGGAGCCGCCGTGGCCGCGTGCCATACGGCGGCGTTCACGCAGCTACAGATCCAAGTAGACGAGGGAGGCGGCCAAGTCGAGCTCACCGTCGAGCTTGTCGGAGGCCAGCCGACATGCAGCGGCAGCGTCCGCTACCAAACCGTCAACGGTTCGGCGCAATCTCCCGACGACTACACGGCGAGAACAGGCGAGCTGACCTTCACGCCGGGTGATGACCGGCGAGAGTCCTTCACGGTTCCGATCATCAACGACGACGACGACGAGGGACGCGAAAGTTTTACCGTGCGCCTGAGCCAAGGGAGCCAACCGGGCGACATCCAGCCGAGCTCGGACCCGGCGACGGTATTCATCTCAGACAACGACGATCCGCCCTCCCCGAAGGCCACGGCCTCAGCGCGCCCAACCCTTCCCTCTAAATCTGCTGCCGCATCTCCAACCGAAACATCGACAGCCTCGCCGGGGGCAACCCCGACCGCAACAGTGAGTGGGACTCCACGCACCGATGCCGCCCCCGCCGGAAGCGGCGGCTCCGGAGCGGGTCCCCTGATCGCCATCCTGGCCCTGCTCACCGCGGCCGGCGGAGGCCTGGGCGTTTGGCTTTGGCGCACCCGCCCGACGTAGCGGAGATCCCGAACGCAGACCGCCTAGATCTCGTCGCTTACACAGAGATTGAGGAGTTCCCCAATTCCTTCGATCGAACTTCGGACGGCCTGTCCATCTCGAAGGAAGACGGGGGGATTGCGAGCCGCTCCGACCCCGCCGGGAGTCCCTGTGGCGATGACGTCTCCAGGCTCGAGCGTCACGACCGTGCTCAGGTAAGCCATGATCTCGGCGGGACCGAACAAGAGATCCGACGTTCTCGCCTCCTGCATCGTCTCGCCGTCGATCGCGCACCGCAGAGCGAGGTCTGGTGCAATCCCGCCGGGCAGCTCGTCCGGCGTCACGAGCGCGGGCCCTAGCGGCGTCGTGCGATCCCAGGTCTTTCCTTGAAGGAACTCCTCCGTACGAAACTGCCAGTCGCGCATCGAGACGTCGTTGATGACGGTGAACCCGGCGATCACCTCGGACGCGTCCTCAGGGGCCACGCGGCGGGCCGTCCGGCCGACGATCACGGCGAGCTCAACCTCCCAGTCAACCGCCGATGACTCCGGCGGCAAGATGATGTGGTCTCGAGCTCCGATGAGACAGCGAGCGAACTTGGCGAACAACGTGGGATGCTCGGGCGTCTGCCGCCCCGTCTCCTCGATGTGGCTTCTGTAGTTCAGCCCCAAACACACGATCTTGCGTGGAGCGAGAATCAGGGGAGCGAAGTCCGCGCCGTCAAGCGAATGGCGAGGTCCATCGCCGGCCGCTTCGCCGCGCCAGTCCTCGCCGGAGGCGAGAAGCGCTCCGACGTCGGGGAACGGCAACACGACGGCCGCGTCGTCCTCAATTCGAGCCGCGTGCGTTCCTGTCGGCGCGCGCAGGGTGGCAAGCCTCATCGAATGCCGACCCTACCGAAGTCGCGCATCCAGCGCAGGGTGGCGGCGACCAGGCCCTCGAGCACCTCCGAAGCCTTCCGTCCGGAAACGGCAAAGGAGTGATCGCCACCTTCAACAGAATGAAGGGAGACCGAGGGCAGCCTAGCGAGCGAAATCTGCAGCCTGTCGGCGCGGGCAAATGCATCCCGGGTTCCCTGAAGAAAGAGCATAGGCAAGGGGATTCCCCCGAGATGCTCGTCCCGAACCGCATCGGGCCTTCCCGGCGCGTGAAGCGGATACCCGAGGAACAGAAGGCCCGCCGCCGGTGCCCCTTGTGCGACGGCATGCGACGCCATCCGTCCTCCGTAGGACTTGCCTCCGATGACAGCCGGGCGGCCCGTCTCCTCGACGGCCCAGCGGGCGACGCCGTCTACGCACCCGATGGCCTCCCGAGGAGATCCCGGCGTCCGACGGCCTCGCTCGGCATAGGGAAGGTTGAATCGGCAAGCCGCAACGCCATTTTCGGCAAGCGCGTCGCAGAAACTCACGAGCAAGGGGGTGTCCAGCGAGCCGCCGGCTCCGTGAGCCAGAACGACGGCGGGCAGCCTCGTTGGTCTCCTCGGCTCATGCCGGACGGCCGTCACCTCCCCGCCCGGCCAGGCGACGCGCTCCTTCATCGCCCTACTCTGCCACGCCGGGCCGTAGTCTCGGAGGAACACGAAAGCGCCGGCCCTCGTCCAACCGGTCGCGGGCCACGAGACCTGGAGATCGCTATGAGAGTGTTCGTTCGACCGACCTTGCTTCTGGCCGTCGCCGCCCTTCTCGCCGCGTGCGCGAAAGACGGCTCGTCGGGAGGAGATCCTGTGCCTCCCCCTGCGGATCCCGGGACGCTCGTTCTGCGCATCCAAACCGCCGGGGGACTCCTGCCTCCTGGGGAACGATTCCGCGCGTATCCAGAGCTCTCCCTGTACGCCGACGGCCGCCTGATCGTTGTCGGGCCGCAAATCGAGATCTATCCGCCGCCGGCACTGCCCTCGCTCGTCGTCTCACAGATCACTCGGGACGGCATTCGGGCGATCCTCGCCGCCGCACGCGATGCGGGCCTCCTCGCTCCGGACCGCCATCTTCGTAACCCGACGGTTGCCGATGCCGGAACCACGACCTTCATCCTCGTCGCCGACGGACGGCGTCACGTCACGTCAGTCGAAGGACTCGGAATCGACGCACCGGCGGATGGCGACCTCCGGCGGAGGATACAGGCCTTCCGGGAGCGGCTCGGCGATCTGCGCTCGTGGCTGCCCAAGGGCTCCGTCGGCCAGGAGGCCCAGCTCGCCCCATCGGCGATGCGCATCTACGTGCTCAAGCAGCCGGTCGCGACGGATCAGGGTCTGAAGCAGAATCCGGTGAATTGGCCGCTGTCCGTGCCTCTGTCGAAGTTCGGCGCACCGGGAGCCGATCCGACGACGCGTTGCGGAGTCGTGGAAGGCGGCGACCTCGGACGCGTCCTCGCAGTTGCGACTCAGTCGAACACGCTCACCCCGTGGAAGAGCGGAGGGCGCAGCTACGGCATGATATTCCGGCCGCTGCTTCCCGACGAGAGCGGTTGCGTCCGGGCCTAGACGGCAGCCTTGGCCGTCGCGTAACAGACGGCTAGAATCGTCCCCGACAGGCATGGTACGGCTTCGTTATCTAGGGTGGGCGGGTCACGTGCCGAAAGCAGCTTTTGCCATCGTTCTCGCACTGGGAGTAGCGATCCTGGGTCTCCCGGCGACCGCCGGCGCCTGCTCATGTGAGGGTCCTTGCAATTGTCCCCCTGCCATCGTCCTCGACGCGCACTTCGTCGGGCGCGCCGTCGGATACACACCCCATCCGGCGGGCTCCACGTTCGAAGATGCTCGCGTCATCGAATGGACGTTCGCCGTCCACGCGATGGAATTCGGAAGGCGTTCACCCATCCTGAAAGTGTTCGCGGAAAAGCAGGAGGAGCGCTGTGGCTTCGTTCCTCGGGCGGATGTCCGCTATCGGATCGGCGCATGGAAGCAGCACGGAGTCCTGTGGACCGACGGCTGCAGCGGGAACGAAGCACTCGACCCGGAACCGGAGGGAGCCGCACTTCTCCCGCCGCACCTTGAGGCTGCCGGCTTCGACCTGCACCTCGGCCAAACGGAGATGGCCGGCATCGGTCTCGTGGGGGCTGCGTTCTTGGCGATGATCCTGGGAGGACGCCGGCGGCGACGAACACTCGCCGGCACAATCTCACCGGTGGGCGAATGATCAGCGGTATACGCCGTTGTGGCCGATGCTGATCGCGCCTAGGTTGGGAAAGTACGTCAGCCCGTGGGCTTCAGCACCGCATTTGATGACCTTCAGCACCTTCCCGGTAACCGTGTCCACAACCGTCACGGAAGCGTGGAACCGGTTCGACACCCACAACTGACGCCCATCGTGAGAGAGCTGCATCATGTCGGGGCTGCCGCCGACGTTCCAGGTCGCCGTGACCTTCCGTGTCGCGAAATCGATCACGTTTATCGAGCCGCCGAGCCGGTTCGAAACGTAGAGCGACCGCGTGTCGCGGCTCACCTGAAGCCCGTGTGCCCCGCGCCCCGTCTTGATGAACCCCAGCGGCTTCATAGTGCCGGGATCGATCAGATGTACGCCGTGCAACCCTTGGTTGGCAACATAGAGAACGGTGCCGTCCGGAGACAGCCGGACGTCGATCGGCAGCGAGCCCACTCGCAGAGACCCGGCGATCTTCATCTCGACGGTGTCGACCTTGACCACGACACCGTCGAACTCGGTGCTCCCAATCCAGTACCGTCCGTCGGCGGTGAGGTCCCCGTGGTCAACTCCCGACCACGGAATCGGCACGCTCTTGATCAGATTCCAAGTATCCGGATCGCGAAAATCGATCCGGTTGAATCGTTCCGCAATGACGATGGCCTTCCTACCGTCGAGCGTCCAGTAGATATTGTAAGGATCCGGAACGGGGATAGTCCGCACCGGCTTGCCCGTCCGGATATCCAGTTCCGTAAGCGTATTTGACGCGGTGTTTCCGACAAAGAGCTTCTGCATATCCCAGGACGGAAAGACGTGATGCGGGATCACCCCGACCTTGTAATGGTCGATGATCCGAAACGTCTTGGGATCGATGACGTCGACGCTTGCCGCCATGCTGTTCGGGACGTACACCCGCAAGGGCAACGCCGCGACGGCGGGGTTGACGCGGGGCTCGAGCGTTGCGGCGTAGACGTTGACGGGCTCGGGCGACGGGCTCTCCCTCACAACCGCAGACCCGGCCGGCGCCCGCAAGACGGGTGCCGACGTGGGGCCCGGTGTCGCACAGGCAGTCAGAACGACTGCCAATACCACAGTGCATGTCGTCGTTCGCCCGGTGCCTTTCACCTGACCCCACCTCCCGTTGAGCAGCCCCTACTGTACCCGTGGGGTACCGAGCGGTCTCCTCCGCCCCCTAATGGTTGCCTCGCTTCAGATTAAGGCCGAGATTGCCGATTGTTCATGGAGAAGAATTGCTCCGCGGGCGAGACTGGGCGGTGACCCTCGGACAAGAGAGGAGACTAGATGTCCGCCCGAATCCTGGTCGTCGACGACGAGCCGGCCGTCCGGTTGATGATCCGGAAGATCCTCGCCGTCGAGGGATACGACGTCGAAGACGCCGCCAACGGCATGGAGGCACTCCAGACGTTTGAGCGACGCATCCCCGATGTGGTCCTCCTCGATCTCATGATGCCGGAAATGGACGGCTGGCATTTCCTCGAGGAGCTCCGCGCCCGGGATCTGCGCAACAGCACCCGGGTGATCATCGTGTCTGCGCTGCGCGACGACGAGACCCTGCAACGCAGCCGGGACTCCGGCGCGCCTCACCTCCTCAAGCCGTTCGATCCGCAGGCGCTCATCGATGCCATCGAGGACGCGCTCCGGGAGACCCCGGACGGCTTGGTCGGTCGCAAGGAACGGGTCGGCGAGCTGGCCGTTCTCCTGCACACGCTCCAGGACGTTCAGGAAGGCCGTTAGGCCCCGGGCTCCCCGAGCGGCACCCTGCGAAACCAGGCCCACAGCCCCACGTCGTACACGACCTTCACTGCACCTGCGATGACAAACGGCGCCCCAAACGCGAGCCGCTGAGACAGCCCGGCCAATGCCGGGCCCAGCGGACGCACCAAAAACCTCGCGGTGTTGGTGTAGGCCGCGGCGGCCGTGCGCTCCTCTGGAACGACGAGGGACATAACGTAAGCCTGACGGGTGGGCACGTCCATCTGGCTGAGCGAGAATCGCAGGAGCAAGAGCGCGACGGCGGCTCCCGCGCTGGGCGCCAAAGGAATCGCCGCAAGCAGAAGGTTCGACGGCAGGTGCGTGAACACCATCACGTTGAGAAGCCCGAACCGCTCCGAAAGTCGCGCGGCCACACGAAACGACGCGGCCTGAAGAATCCCAACCGCGAAAAAGATCGCGCCCAATGCTTCGAGCGACAGACCGTAGCGGCGCCGGAACCAATAAACGAGGAAGGACTGCACGACGAAGCCGCCCCCAAAAGAATCCGTCGCGAACAATGCGGCAAGCCGTCCCACCGAGCGGCGCGACCGCTCGAGCGGCCGGCCAGATTCCCGTCGTTTGCCCGACTCGACTCCGTCGCTCAGACCCGTCGCCAGGAATGCCCCGGCGATGCCGACCGGCACGAGCAGCGCGAGGAACCGCTGGTCTGCCGGCAACCCGGGAAGGGAGGCACGCAGAAGCGCCGGACCTCCCGCGGCGAGCGCCCCGACAGATCCCACAACGGCGGCGACGCCGTTGTAGATCCCGAACAGCCGGGCACGGCTACCGGAGTCGGGCGCCGAGGCCAGCATCGCCTGCTCCAGCGACGTGAACGGACCAGAGTCGACGATCTCGGTCGAGAGCGCCCCGATGAGAGCCACCGCCGCAAGAAGCGGGAAAGACGCCGAAAGCGCGTAGGCTGCGCCGGTCGCCGCCAGACACAGATACAGCGCGCGATAGAAGCGCCGCCGGCCAACTCGGTCGCCGAAACGGGCAACGGCGAGCGACATGAGCCCCGTTCCGGCCACAACGGCCGTGAGCAGGGCCCCCACCCGTCCGCTCGACCAGCCGCGCGCCTCAAGTGCCGCTCCGAGAAGGACAGAGGTGAATCCGTAGGCGAAGGCCCGAAGCGCCTGTGCGACGATGATGCGCCGAACGTCGCTTCCCACGGAGACCTCCAAGGATGGCGACGAGAATAGCCGGGTTGCCGATGGGGGGGCGTCCGCTACACTGAGGCGCCTCGCCCGCGTAGAGCAGTTCGGAGTGCTCGTCACCCTGTCAAGGTGAAGGTCGCCGGTTCAAGTCCGGTCCGGGGCGCCATCGGCCGGGGTCAAACCGTGACCCGGCCGCAAGCACGTTTTCGGCCAGGTAGCTCAGTTGGCAGAGCATCGGTCTGAAGAACCGAGTGTCGGCAGTTCGATTCTGTCCCTGGCCACTCAGCGAGAGCCCAAGCGGCTCTCGCGTCTTTCCTTCCTGGGGAGCCCAGAGGGATCCGGGAGACCCCCGGCTTCCGGGAAAGCCGAAGGGGCGCCCTCTGCCGGCGCCCCTCCATTCTGCTTCGTGTCGGCCGGCGTACCGGCCCACTGTCCTTCAGAGTCGTTAGCCCCGCTTCGGGGCAACGCCCTCCAGAAGGCTCATGACCTCGGATTCGCGGTAGCGGCGGTGACCGCCCAGCGTCCGAATCGATGAAAGCTTTCCTGCCTTGGCCCAACGGGTGACCGTCTTCGGGTCGACCCGGAACAGTGCCGCAACTTCCGCAGGGGTGAGAAGCGTCTCACCGGAAGTCTGGTCTCGCTTCATGTGGTTCCCTCCTTCTCTCCATCCGCGGAAGCTCGCAGGTCTTTCGCGGAATGTCGTTTCTGTGTATCGGTCTCTTGATTGTCGTACCCGACCCCACCTCCGGTAAATGACTCACCCGGGTGGTTTTATACCTAGCCCCTTTGGACCCCTTGCTGGCCGTCCATCCGGGTTTCAAGCCCTTCGACCCTTATGAACGACCGTTTCTCAAATCCGTCACAGCCAATATCGGCCCCTACTATGAAAAAGGAAAGCCATTACCTATGGAAATTCCCCTTAGTGGCAGGAAATTCGCATCTCGACGTCGACACTCTAGCACAAAAGTGGACGAAAGTGTACCAAATCGAGCGGCAAACCGGGCGTCGGACCCAGATCAGTTTGTTCGTTCGAGCCCGGAGAGTGGTGCCCACCGCTCCGCAGCGTGCATATAGGCCGTTGTCGCCCCCAAAACGTCTCCATCGGCTAAAGCCTGCACAGCCGCCTGAATGTCACGCGCCGACCGGTCTTCCGCCAGGTCCCTGAGCGGGATCAGGCGGGCCAAGTCCCCGTAATCCAGTTCGACGATCGACCGCTCGTCGAACACCTCCAGCCACCGGGCAAGCTCGGACATCAGCGCCGCAACGCTGGGACCGATCACAGCGCGACGCGCGGCTTCCAAGGCCTGATTGGTCCGGGCCCTGGCCGACATCATCGCCGTCCGGTAACGAACGCGCGGAACCGACAAGTCAAGCTCCCGCTCGGCGTCGTCGAACGCGACGAACCATCGAACCGGGACCTCCCAGGTCGATGTCAAGATGTGGCTCCGCCACTCAGGATGCAGCGCGCGAATGGACTCAAGCTCACGAATCGCCCGCTCGTCCTCACCTAATGGCATGAACGCCTCCGCCACCTCGCCGGGGATCATTCGCCGAAACGCCACCAGGGACGCCAGCAATCGCAAGCGGGAGCGATGTGGACAGACGTAGATGTCGTCTCCGACACGAGCGATCTCAACTTGATCGGCGTCGCCGCCTTCGGGAAGGCCCCTCGACTGGGACAGGACCACCGCAGCAGCGTTCGCCGGGACGGCAACCGATGCCAGCAACCGAGCGCGCTCATCGGCGGGGAACACGTCGATCGGCTCGTAGACCTTCAGCGACCCATGCGGAACCGCCATTGGTAGTCAGGGGCGCGCGCGCCGCAAAGCGGCCGCGTTTCCCCATCCCCCTTTCGATCCGTACGTGCGGTTCTCCCGCATACGGCTCACCGATGGTCTTCTTGGCATGGTTACGCAGCTCCCGGGTAGCGGATAGTTCCGCGGAGGCGATACAGGCCTTGCGCCTCAAACCACTCGCGCGTCCAAGCGTTGGAGCGTCCAGCATGAAGGTTGCGACCATAGCGCTTAAAGAGCAAGCCCCGCAGCCGCCCAACTACATACCAGTCGGCTTGAACGAACTTGATCGCGGCATTACCGGTCCGAAAATAGTTGCCCCAGCCGCGCAGCACCTTGTTGAGATCAGCGATGATCTCGCAGATGTCGGCGTGGCAGCGGCCCCGGCCGGTGCGGGCCTTCACCTTGGCACGGAGTCTCTTCATCGAACGCTGCGAGGGCCAGCGATGCAGGTAATAGCGGCGGATGCCGCGCTCCAGCAGCTTGCCCGATACGCGAGCGTGGAAGTGACAGCCAAGGAAATCGAAACCCTCACGGCCTTCCCGCAGGTCAACCACCTTCGTCTTCTCCGGCGCCAGCTCAAGGCCCAGACCGGCCAGGATCATCCTGGCACGATCAAGCGCTGCCTCCGCTTGGGATCGGCTGCGACACATCACCACGAAGTCATCGGCATACCGCACCAGGACCCCGTCGGATTCGCGCCACCGACGATCAAGCTCGTGCAACACGATGTTGGCCAGAAGCGGAGACAGCACTCCGCCCTGAGGCGTACCGGTGACCGTCTTTTCGTACGCCCCTTCGACCATCACCCCAGCCTCAAGCCATTTGCGAACCAGCTTGAGCACCCGCCGATCCGAAATACGCCGAGCGACGAGCTCCATCACCACGTCGTGGTCGATGGAGTCGAAGAAACCGGCGATGTCAGCCTCAGCGGCCCACACGTATCCCTTCGAAAATCGCGTGCGGATGGCCTCCAGCGCCTGCGTGGCCGAACGCTTGGGCCGATACCCATACGACGAAGGCAGAAAATCGGCCTCGAAGATGGGTTCGAGCACTAGCTTCGCCGCAGCCTGAGCCACCCGATCGCGAACGGTGGGGATGCCAAGCGGCCGCATGCCGCCTTGCGGTTTGGGAATCATCTGACGCCTGGCAGGCGACGGATGATACGTGCCTGCGCGGAGGCTTGCGGCCAACTCGTCGAGCATGCGCTCAACGCCGTAGGCCTCCACATCGGCCAGAGTCACCTTGTCCACCCCAGCCGCGCCCTTGTTGGACCGGACCCGCTCCCACGCCTCCTGAAGGACGTCACCCCTCCAGATACGGTCGTACAGGGCGTGGAAACGCCGCTCCGGGGACTGCTTGGCCGCAGCCCATAGCTTGCGTCGGAGTCGTCGCACTTTCCCAACCGGCGCGAGCCGGTTCAGAACGGCAGGATCAAACACCCTGCCGGGGTTATTAGACCGAGCGGTCCCGGCCATGCCCTCGCGCTTACCTCCTCCCACAAGCGTGACCAAAGTCGGGGTCCTTCCCTCCCGGCGCGTCTCTCACGCCGATCATCGGTACTACGACCCCGTCGGACTCCCGCTGCCCTCCATCCGGTTTCGCCATCGGCTTATCCGGCTGGTCTTTGCTCGACGGGCTGGACAGACGGGTCTCTCCACTTCCGACCCAGACCGTGCACACGTGCCGCTCCCCGTACCCCGGAGGGACCTGGTGGCAGAACAGGTCGGAACACCGACGCACCAGACGTGGCCTTCGCCGTGACATGATCGGCTCGGCTCCCCCGTTGTGAATGTGTCGAGGCTGCAGGACTCGCGGCGTAACCACTACGGCCCGCGTGCTTGCTCCCTCCAAAGAGGCTTTTGACACCCCGCTCAGTCCGCCATCTCACGATGACGAACCGGGGCCTGCTACCGGGCGCTCCGACGCTTACCCGGACGGGACTCTCACCCGCTGGCCTGACCCAGCTTCGTGGACGCAACATGGTGCCATGATTCTACCCCTGTCGCGAAAGTTTACAACCGCGACGATCGCACCAGTAGGCTCGACCCGGACGGCGGCGCGGAGAGAACCGACTAGCTGTTGCGCGCGCGGAAGCGGGGGCAGGTGTAGCCGAAGACCGGGTCGGGGCCGAACGTGATGCGCTGGGTCGCTCCTCCGCCGATCCACTCGGCGCTAATCGGAGCGACGACGGTAGGCGCGCCCCGGCCGCCGCCGGCGATCTTGATGA
>JBKKBZ010000070.1:0-9569 GCA_046713235.1 Actinomycetota bacterium
AAACATTCGCGCCGCTTGCCGCATGATTCTCGACGAATTCGGGGGCGAGGTGCCGGGCAGCATGGAGGGGCTGCTGCGATTACCCGGGGTGGCGCGGAAGACGGCAAACATCGTGCTGGGCAACTCGTTCGGGATCGTGGAGGGGATTGCCGTCGACACGCATGTCCACCGGTTGTCGCGGCGGCTGGGGCTCAGCGCACAGGACGATCCCGTGAAGGTGGAGCGGGATCTCATGGCGCTGTTCCGGAAAGCGAAATGGTGGACGCTCACAGACCTGCTGATCTCCCACGGCCGCGCCGTGTGCAAGGCGCAGCGTCCGGTGTGCGAGGACTGCGTGATCAACGATCTGTGCCCGGCGTCACGGGTGCCGGCGACCCCGAGATCGCGTCGTTCCCGAAGCAGCGCCTAGACTCCGCGACGATGCCGCGCATCTATACGAAGACCGGCGACGACGGCACGACCGGCATGCTCTTCGGGGGTCGGATCGGCAAGGACGATCTGCGTACCGAGGCCTACGGCACCTCCGATGAGGCCGTTGCCGCCCTCGGCGTCGCCCGGGCGCAGCTCGGCGATCCCGAATTGGCCGATCTAGTGCTTCGGATCCAGCGCGAGCTATTCGTCGTCGGCGCCGAGCTTGCGACCAACCCTGAGAACCGTGATCGCGCCGCCGACGGCCAGACCCGTGTCTCATCCGGCATGGTGAGCACGCTGGAGGGCCTCATCGACGAATACACCGCGCGTTTCGAGATGCCACGGGAATTCGTCGTGCCCGGCGAGACGCCGGTCAGCGCGGCACTCGACCTGGCGCGCGCCGTCGTGCGCCGATGCGAGCGCCTCACCGTCCGACTGGCACGCGAAGGGCTCACCGATAACCCCGAGATGGTCCGGTATCTCAACCGGCTATCGGACTTGCTGTTCGTGCTCGCCCGGTACGAGGAAGCGGGCTTCCGGCCGCTCAATCCGGCGTGACCGCACCGGTTTTGAAGTCGCCTTCCTGGTGTGGGCGCTAGCTGTCCGAGCCTCTCTCACATCTTGGAGCTGAGCCTCGACAACGATCAGTTCGTGCGGTCGGCATAGACGACCAGGCGGTGGCCGTAGGTGGATCCGACGCGATCCCCGGCGCAGGTGATAAGCGTCAGGTGAGAAACGCCATCGGGAGACGGCAGCGGACCGCGGCCCGAGACCGGGCCTGATCCGTAGATAGCGGCAAGGATCGAGGGACGAGCAAGCTGTTCGAGGGAGTAGATCCTCGTGGCGGTGACCGTGAAATGAATGTCCAGGTCGCTGCGCGGGTCGTGAACGACGATCGTGTTGCCGCGCCGCAGGTCGCCCAGGCGTGCGAACACCGAGCCCGAGCGCCCGCCGCTCACGTGGCCTGCGATCGTCGCAGTGCCAGCATCTCCGGGAGTCCCGCTGCCCCGGTACCAGAATGCCTTCTGCCATATGTCATCGTCGGGGGGACCCATCGGCGCGTTCATCGCATCACTCGACGTGATGCCGACTCCGAGCATCGGAGCTACGACGTTGATCGACGGGATACGAAGCTGAAGCGGTATCTCGATCGGCGGCGCGCGCAGATCCAGGCCCGGACGGAAAAGCGCGGAGGGCGCAGCGACGGGATGCGCGACCTGCGGATCGCGAAGAACCGAGGGCTCCGTCATCGGCTGAGGCCGAAGCAGGCCGGGGCCAGCTGGTTCAGCCGAAGCGGAACCGGATGCTGTGACCGGAGCGATGAAGAGTGACGCGATGAGGAGAAGGGTGGCGAGGATTCCCTGAGACCGACCGCCCGTGCGTGACGGGAAACGGCGCGGCGCCCGAGCGCTCCGGCCCAACGACACCAGGCCGGCGCACGCTGGGACCACGATCAAAAGCCACGGGAAGCCGCCTTCCTCAGGAGCGCCGCCGGTGCGCGGCACATCCGAAACGGCCGGCTCACTCGCGGGAGTCGTGCCGCCTCCTGATGGCGGGACGACTCCCAGGGGCTCCACCGTCGCCGTTGCTGTTGCCGTGGGCGTGGGAGTGGGAGTCGGTGTGGCGGTGGGCGTCGGTGTAGGCGTCGGCGTCGGCGCGCACGTTGCCCTTGTGAGCGTGTTGGTGTCCAACTTCACCGCGCCGGTCCGCGCGAGGGCTCGGCCGTTGACGACGGTCGCGCCGGTAACGAGCGTGATCGAGGTCAGAGCAAGGATGTTTCCTCTGAAGGCAGTGTTGGTTCCCAGCGTCGCGGAGCTGCCGATCTGCCAAAAGATGTTGCAGGCATCGGCGCCGTTGATGAGGCTCACGCTGCTGGCCGATGCCGTCGTCAGCGTGCTTCCGATCTGGAAGATGAAAACGGCATCCGCGTCACCTTTCGCGTTGAGCGTGACCGTTCCGGTCAACTGAGCCGACGACGAGAAACAGTAGGCGCCTGCAGTGAGCGTCTTTCCGCCCAGATCCTGACCGGTGAGGCTCACGTCACAGGCACGGCCGGCGGCATCGTTATAGGCGATGGTCAGGTCGGACTGGGCCTGCGCGGCGGCGGCATCGCCGGCGTGGATCGTTCCGTTCACTGTTCCGGGTGGAAACCCGGTGACTGCGGTAGCCGGACTAACCCCGAGGTCCCCGTTGACTAGTGTCGAGCCGGTGTTGGTAACCGTCGAGCCGGCCAGCACGGCGAAGCTATCGGCCGTCCCAAGACCTACGGTCGCTTGAGCCGCCCCCGCCGTCGGGCCGACCCCCCACAGGATCGACAGAGCGATCAGGGCTGAGACCGCTGTTCGCAGCGCGGTGCGTGGACACAGTCGTGGTGTGGGTTTGACCATAGTGTGCGTATTATCTGCACAGTCCGTCACCGGCGCGTCACCGTGCGCCTCGCGCTCCCCAAACACCTAACGTCAGCGAAAGTGCGGTCCTGCTGAAGCCCGAGCAGTTGCTCCGCCGCGCCCTAGCCCGCGGGTCCCCGCAGGAGGTAGGACTCCGTGTCGCCCTTGCCTTTCATCGTGTGGGCGGCGGCGACCCGCGGCGCCCACACCGGCGAGGCCCGGACCTGCTCGAGCTCGTCTGGATTCAAGCCTGCGACCTCCACCATGAACGCGCTGAGGACCTCCTCGCGCCTATTCTCGGCGAGCAGGCCATCGAGCTTCGCAAGCAGATCGGCAGAATCGGAAGGGATGCCCGGAGCCGCTTCGTAAAGGATCAGCCTGCGCAGGTTCCGGGCGAGGGGAGCCGCCCGATCGCCACCGTCGCCCCATAGGAATGACCGAAGAGATCGAAAGGCTCCCCGAGCGAGTCCACGACGGCCGCGATGTCGGCGAACTCCTGGTCGATCCGGTAATCGCTCTCGGAGTCACCACTGAGCCCGCGGCCTCGACGGTCGACCGCGTAGACGGTGAAGCGCCCGGTGAGGAGCGGCTCGATGAAGCGGGCGCTCCAGCGGTCGGCGCTCGTCCCGTGGACGAAGACCAGCGGCGGCCCAGACCCGCTCTTCGAGCCACCAATGCGTGTTCCATCGGCGGAAACATCGAGATGATCGCCCGCCATCGCGAACGGAGTCTTACGCACGAGGCGGCCGGCCCGCAACCGGCCCGCGCGCCCATGCCACCGTCAGCCGCATCACGCCGGCTCCTCGCGCGGGGGTGTTCGTACACCGTTCCTTTCGCGGAGGCGGAAGGAATCAACCCACCCAGCCCCGTGAAGGGCCGCACCGGTTTTGAAGACCCTACGAGCCGTAGGTGTGCTCGGGGCCCGGGTAAACACCGGAGACAACCTCCGCCGCATAAGCGCGTGCGGCGCCGGAGATGATCGACGACACATCCGCGTAGCGCTTCACGAACTTCGGCGCGATGCCGTGCGCTAGACCGATGAGGTCGTTGATCACGAGCACCTGGCCGTCGGTGTGGGGTCCCGCTCCGATGCCGATCGTGGGAATAGACAGAGCGCGCGTCACCGCCGCAGCCAGATCGGCCGGTACGCACTCCAGCACGAGCGCGAACGCGCCGGCGTCCTGCAGTTCCTTTGCGTAGCGCATGATGCGGTCGGCCTGCTCCTCGGTGCGGCCCTGTACCTTGTAGCCGCCGAACAGGTGCACCGACTGCGGCGTCAGGCCGAGGTGTCCCATCACCGGCACACCTTGCGAGGACAGCCGCTCGGTAAGCTGGGTCTGCGGCCCCTCCACCTTGACGGCGTGCGCCCCGCCCTCCTTCAAGAAGCGCGCCGCGTTCTGAATCCCGTCCTCGACCGATACCTGGTAGGAGCCGAAGGGCATGTCGCCGACGATGAGAGCGTTGCGCGCCCCGCGCGCGACGGCGCGGCAGTGGTGGAGCATCTCGTCGACCGAGACCGGAATCGTCGTGTCGTAACCGAGGACCACCTGACCGAGCGAGTCGCCGACCAGCAGCACCGGTATCCCGGCCTCGTCGAGTATGCGCGCGACTTGCACGTCGTAGGCGGTGAGCATCGCGAACTTCTCCGCGCGCGCCTTGAACGCGGCCAGGTCGGTGATGGTGACGCTCATCGTGTGCCTCCTTCGCCTCCGGGCCCTCACGGAGGGCGGGCGCCCTCCGTTCGCCGGGTCCCGGTGCCAACTAGAAAGATTGTGCCACGCTCGGGGGTGGACTGCGAACGCGACAAATGAACGGAGGGATTCAGGAACGGCGCGCGCGAGCCGGTGCGGGCCGCGCGCCCTGCCGGTAGGCATTCGTGATCGGGAGCCGGCGATCCCGGCCGAAGGCGCGCGTGGTCACTTTGATCCCAGGCGGAGCCTGCCTCCGCTTGTACTCGCTCACGTCTACCAATCGCAGCACGCGTCGAACAACGTCCGGCGGAGCCCCGGCCGTTCGGACGATCTCTTCGAAGGAGCGATTCTCTTCGATGTACGCCTGCAAAATTGGATCGAGTACCTCATACGCGGGAAGCGAGTCGGTGTCGAGCTGATCCTTGCGAAGCTCGGCGGTCGGAGGCTTGGTCATCACGCGCTCGGGGATGGCGGCCGGGCCTCGCGCATTCCGCCAAGAAGCCAGCCTGTAGACGAGCGTCTTCGGGACGTCCTTTAGCACGGCGAAGCCTCCGGCGAGATCGCCGTACAGCGTCGAGTATCCGGTCGCCATCTCGCTCTTGTTCCCGGTTGCGAGAACCAGGTGGCCGAACTTGTTGGAAAGCGCCATCAGGATGTTGCCACGGATGCGAGCCTGGAGGTTCTCCTCGGTCACGTCGGCCTCCCGGCCGGAGAAAGACTCCGCCAGCGCGTCCCGGTACGCGTTCATCAACCGGTCGATCGGAACGACGCGAAAATCGATACCGAGGTTCCCCGCAAGCGCCTTGGCGTCCTCGAAGGAATCCGTCGAGGAGAAAGGCGACGGCATCGAAACGCCCACGACGTTTCGCGCTCCGACGGCATCGGCGGCGACGACGGCGGTGAGCGACGAATCGATGCCTCCCGAGAGCCCGATAACGACGCTGCTGAAGCGGTTCTTCAGGACGTAGTCTCGCGTTCCCAGCACCAGCGCCGAGTACACCTCGGCGTCGTCGTCGAGCACCTGCCGGGCTTGCCGCGGAAGGTTGGGACGCGCGGAATAGCGCGCGGGTACACCACTCAGCTTGACGACGTCCTTGCGTCGCGTAACAGCGCGGGCGCGCGTAGAAAGATCGAGGTCGAGGAGCAGCAAGTCCTCGGCGAACTGAGCGGCGCGGGCAATCACACGGCCCGCGGGATCGAACACAAGCGAATCTCCGTCGAAGACCAGCTCGTCCTGTCCGCCCACCGTCTGTGCGTACACGAAAAAGGCCTTGCTCTCTTTTGCGCGCGCGGGAAACAGCGTCTCGCGCTCTCGGTCCTTGTTCCGGTGATACGGCGAGGCGTTGATGCTCACCAGGAGTTCGGCTCCGAGCTTTCCCAGGGTCCGGCATGGCCCGTTGGGGAACCACGCGTCCTCGCACACCACGATGCCCACGTTGACACCGCGGACGACGAAGACCGGCGTTCGATCTCCGGCGACGAAGGTGCGGACCTCGTCGAAGACTCCGTAGTTGGGGAGGAGCATCTTGTGCGTGACGCCCCGGATACGACCACCGGCGCACACGGCCGCGGCATTGTGAATCCCCAGCGATGTACGATCGACGAAGCCGACCACGATCGCAGTGGACCCGGTAAACGCCGCCACCTTTCGCAGGGCGGCGAGGTTGTCGTCGACGAAGTGCCGCTTGTACACGAGGTCCTCCGGCGGATAGCCGGGGATCGCCAGCTCGGGAAAGACGGCAAGATCGGCGCCGGCGCGCTCGGCCTTTCCAAGCCATTTCTTGATCAGGGCGACATTGCCGGCGAGGTCGCCGACGGTTGGGTTGATCTGCGCAACCGCCAGACGAAGCACCCGTCCCATTACTCGCACGGTAGCACTCGCGCTAGGCTGGCGCGTACCGGAAGTTCCAGGTCCGGCACAACGTCATGGACGGTCAATCGGAACGTCAGGTCGAGTACGTGCTCCGGACGGTGGAGGAGCGCGATATTCGCTTCATCCGTCTGTGGTTCACCGACGTTCTCGGCTTCCTGAAATCATTCGCGATCACACCGGCCGAGCTGGGGGCCGCGCTGTCGGAAGGCATGGGATTCGACGGCTCGGCCGTGGAAGGCTTTGCCCGGGTTCAAGAGTCCGACATGCTGGCCCGGCCCGACCCGACCACCTTTCAGATCCTCCAGGCGGGACCCGGCGACGGGATCCTCGAGGCGCGCATGTTCTGCGACGTGACTATGCCGGATGGAGCCCCGTTCCCCGGGGATCCGCGCCTGGCGCTCAGGCGCATGCTGGAACGGGCGGCGGACCGGGGGTTTACCTTCTACGTGCACCCGGAGATGGAGTTCTTCCTCTTTCGATCTTCGTCACAACCCGAGCTTCTCGACCACGGGTCCTACTTCGATCTCACGCCGCTCGACACCGCCCAGGACTTCCGCCGCGATGCGATCAATCGGCTGGAAGCCATGGGGATCTCGGTCGAGTATTCCCACCACGAGGTCGCGCCGAGCCAGCACGAGATCGATCTGCGCTTTGCCGACGCGCTCACGATGGCCGACAACATCATGACCTACCGGTTGATTGTGAAAGAGGTCGCCCAGGAGCGAGGCTGGCACGCGAGCTTCATGCCGAAGCCGTTGCAAGGTGAGTGGGGGAGCGGCATGCACGCGCACGTGTCGCTCTTCGAAGGAGATCGCAACGCGTTCTTCGACCCAAACGCCGGTCTGTCGACGGTAGGCCGGCGCTTCGTGGCCGGGTTGCTCTTTCATGCGCGCGGGATGACGGCGGTATTGAACCAATGGGTGAACTCCTACAAGCGGCTGGTGCCGGGTTACGAAGCCCCGGTCCACGTGTGCTGGTCGCGCCATCTGCGCTCCGCGTTTGTGCGCGTTCCCGGCGCGAAGCCGCGCAAGGCGTCGAGCGCGCGCGTGGAGATCCGCTCTCCCGATCCGGCCTGCAACCCGTATTTGGCATTCGCCGTCTTGCTGGCTGCCGGGCTGGACGGGATCGAGCGGAAGCTCGACCTTCCCGACGAGGTGTCGGAGGATGTCGATGCGATGAGCCCGGCAGAGCGTGCCGCTCGCGGGATCGCGCCGCTCCCAGAGGATCTCTTAGAAGCCCTGCGCGAGATGGAACGGTCGGAACTGGTTGCCGAGGCGCTCGGCGAGCACATCTTCGAGCAGTTCCTGCGCAACAAGCGCCAGGAGTGGGACGCCTTCAAGGCGTACGTGTCACCGTTCGAGCTGGAGCGCTACCTGCCGGTGCTCTGACGCGGTCCCATGCACATATGCTCATCGGAGCTTCGCGGGATCTTTCTTTCGCGGCACCTATGGATACGGAAAGTATCCAAGCGGCATGTCTGGCAGGCTGATACTCGGACTGCCTGCCGTCAGGGATTCAACCGTTCCGAGATCTTCAATTCGAGGCACCACGTAATCCGTCGGTTCGTGGTAGCGCTCCATCTTCCCCTCCTCTCTAGATCGCCGTTTCGTCGTGCTCACTCGGGGGAGGGGGGAAACCCACACGGCGGACCTCCGAGCGGGAAATCGGTGATCCCGACGCAGGGATTGCCGGTGGTCAGGCTCTCGACGGTTCCGAAATCGACGACGGCTGGGGCCGTGTAGTGCTTCACGAAGGGACACCTCCTCGGTAAGGGCATCTATTACTACGCAGTGCTGCCCGGCTCCTTACGCGGGTCGTCGGAATCTCTGGACTGCAACCGCGGGTCCAGGGGCAGGTCGAACGCCGTGCCGGCCCGGATTTGCCGTCCCTCGTCGATGGTGAGGGCTCCCTCGCCGACGACCATCCACGTCGTGCCGTCGCCGCAGGCGGCGGTGTCCTCATCGAGGGCGAACAGCACCGAGCCTTCGGGCTGCGCCTCGACGATAAGCTTCCGCAGGCCGGGGTAATACCCGTCGAGGGCATCCCAATGGGCTTGGAAATATGCCGCCGGGAACAGCTTCAGCGCGGGAGCCCAGTACTTGCGGACGCGCTCCACGCCCATCGGCGCGCCGTCGCTCATCCCGGCGGTGTCGGGCGCCGCGATCCCGAGGGCGACCATCCCGGCGCTGCAGCCGCCGAGCGGCACGCCGTTGCCGGCCGCCGTCAGAATCGCCTGCCACGCCGCTGTGCCCTCGAGCGTTTTCACCAGATAAGCGGGATTGCCGCCGGACAAGAAGATGTACCGCGCGTCCTCGAATGCGGAAACAATCGCCGCATCGCCGGCATCTTCCCGTGTCTTCAACGGCACGACCTCAGGGCGGACCCCGAGAGCCTCGAAATGGCGAAGCCCCATCTCCCCCCAGCGATCGAAAACGGGATCTCCCTCGGGAGCCGACGCAGCCGGTAGAACAAGCACCCTGTCGGAGTCTCGGGAGGACACGTCGAGCGCCCACCGATCCGCCTGCCGCGCCCACGGCAAGAACTCGCCTGATCCCATGAGGACGAACGACGGCCCACCCATTGCCCCGGCAACGATAGCTCGTGAGGCGGTGGCGCGCCCACGGTTCGAATCCCCTTCCGGTGGCCGGTAGGGTTATCGCGGCGTGGTCACGACCGAACTCTCACACGGGGAGCTAGTCGGCGCGCTTGCGCGCTCCGGGTTTGCCTATCCGGTCGATGCCGCCCGGCATCTCGTTGCCGCCGCGTTGTCGTCGCCGGATCTTCGTCGGGTGGCGACGGCGTGTGCGGAGGGTCCCGATCCTGATCTCGCCGTCGCACAGATTTGCCGCCTGATCGCCATGACGGGGAGCGTGCCTGGAGAAGGATTGCTCAACCGGCTGTCGCTGGTCCTGGGGATCTCGACTTCCCTCGGAGCCTTCATCGCCCGGATGCCGAAAGCCGCCGAGGTGCTGCGGACGTCGCGCTCTATCGACGGACCAAAGGAGGGTCAGGCCCTGCACGCCTCAGCGATGCGCGCAGTTTCCCGCAGCGACGACCCGACTGCGGTCATTCGTACCTGGAAGCGCCGGGAGCTGTTGCGCATCGCCTGCCGCGATCTCGCCGGCCGGGCCTCGGTCGAGGAAGTAGGCCGCGAGCTTGCCCATCTCGCCGAAGCCGCCCTGCACGCCGCCTTGGCCTCCCTGGCCG
>JBKKBZ010000071.1:0-8326 GCA_046713235.1 Actinomycetota bacterium
ACCCTGCGGGAGAGGCCGGCGCCGGCACTGCTCCAAGAGCCAGGAGGACGATCGCCAGTCCCCCGCGGGCCCGGCTCACAAGGTGCTCCTTCGACGCCGCATAACAGCCACGGCGAGCGTGCCGGCAGCGGCCAGAGCCGTGCCCGCCGCGGCCGCGATCGGACCCCCCCTGGATACAGCCCCGGCCTTCCGGACCGGAGCCGCGGCCGCCCGGCCGGGCGCCGGATCCGGCGGGTCCGGCGCCGGGGCGCCAAGCGGCGGAGAGGAAGAAGAGCCCGAGCCCACCGCCCGCGCGGGAGCCTCTCCGGTGACGGCCGGCCCGGTCGCGACGGGAGTCGAGGTGGTCGAGGTAGACGACGTCGGCCGCGGCACAGCCGCCGGGGTCACCGGGCGCACCGGATACGGCGTTCCGGCTGCGCCCACGACGGCCTGCACCGTCGCGTAGTCGTTGGCGGCGTCGTTCGTTGCCGTGTACCGAAAGCCACCGGCACCCTCCTGCAAACCCAGCAGCGCATCCAGCGGGTTGGCGCTCGGACGCGACTGCTGCCAGGTGGAGGCCCGCGGCTGCTCGCCGAGCGCGGCGATCGCCGACAGCGCGAGGGCCGTCGAGTTCGCATTCGTTTGTGCGCCTCCGGCGTAACCGAACCCTCCGTCGGGATTCCCGGCATCGATCAAGTACTGCCGTCCGGATACGACTCCGGAGTCACCGGCGGGAACCCCAGCCGCCCGCAGCACCGCGATGACGAGCGCGGTCGTGTCGACATCGGGGCCTTCGGCGCACGCTCGAGCGTGGCCATACCCTCCGTCTGCGCACACATTCGAACGGAAGTTGCCGAGCGCGCCGGCCTCGAGCGGCTCTCCGGCCGCGATCATTCCAAGCGCGGCGAGCGCGTCCGCGTACAAGCTCGGGGGGAACTCGCCTGGGTTGGCATTGTCGTAGGATCCGGTGACCGGGCTGTAGAAGGCGGACAGTCGCCCAACGTAGTCGGTGCCGCCGAAGTTCCGGGGATTGCGTCCGCCGGCCACAATGCCCATCACGATTCTTCCGGCGTAGGCCCCGCGACGATTCGCGTCCTCGGGCCCATGCCGTGCGACATAGGCCAGCGCACGCTCGACGGGACGGCCGGTGACGCCGGCGGCCGCGAGCGCGGCGATCTCCTCGGCCACGGCGTTGGCTGCCTCGTCGGCGCGAAAGAACGCACCGGACGGGGCTTGGCGCGCCACGATGTAGGCCGCACCGCGCCGTGCGGAGTCGGGAGCCCAGCCCGATGCGGCCGGCGAGCTCGTAGCGGCCGGGGCCAGGGCCAGCGCGAGAAGCGCCGCCGCCGCCGGCCGTCCCACGAGCCCGCCAGCCGCCACCGTCGCCTCAGCAGGCGATCGTCACCGGGAAGCAGGTCACCCAGGTCGTGTAGGAAAACCCGAGCACGTCGTTCCTGTTGGCCCGGAAGCCGTCGATGCCGTAATTCGTGAACTGCCCGTTCTCCGTCATCCGCCAGTACATAGCGGCGTTTCCGCAGATACCGTCGATGCAAGTCACGAAACGGCCAAAGGTAAACGTCTTCGACGTCCAAGAGGTGATGCACCCTTTCGCCTTCGCAGTATTCAGCACCTTGGCCCCGTTCGAAAGCTCGGGCACGTACACCACACAGGTCTTGTAGGGCACCGAAACCAGCGGCTCGCCGAACGTAACTTTCAGTGTGACCTTGACGTTCGCCGCCTGCGCCGGCGCGCCGGCCAGCATGGTGACGGCGATCGCCGCCGCGATGAGCACGCGCTTTATGGACATGACTTCCCCCTCGTCGTGGCGTGGATTCGACGAGCGCACCGGGCGCTCGTCTCAACGAAAAACCCCTGCCGCTTCGGCAAGGGTTCGGGATCGTGCGATGTCATCGCAACGCTCCTGCCCCTTTCTCTCGAAGAGACGTCCGTGGAGCGGTACGGCGGCGGGTATCCTGGCTCGCCGTCTCGGCTCTCACAGAGCCGGACGACTTACAGTTGCGGGACAGCGCCGGACTCTCACCGGCTTCCCCACTCGGCGGCCCCTCGCATCCGGGCTTCGGGGCACCGCCGCACCTATTCGGTTGTCGTGGCGACCCTAGCACCTCACTCCGAGGCGGACAAAGGTGAAGCCTCGACCCGAATCTCGAATTCCAGCGCTACCACATCGCGCAGCGTCTCGGACACGGAGCAATACTTGCGCTCCGACAGATCCAGCGCCTTCTGTGCCTTCGCCGGATCGACGTCGCCCACCGCGACGTAGCGCACTGTAATTCGGCGAAACCGCCAGGGAGGGTCGGGATCCTGCAGGCTCTCGATCGTTGCCTCGAGTGATCGCAGATCCTGCCGCTGCTTGCGGAGGATGTTCACGATGTCGTACGCGGTGCACGCCGCGAGCGAGATCGGAAGCATCTCCGCCGGTCTCACGCCGTCGCCTCCCCGGCCGTCGGTATCGATCACCCCGCCGGCGGAATCCGTTCCGCGGAAACGAAAGCTTCCGAGCCAGGAGATCGATTGAGTCTTGACCCGCGCAGAGGCTGCGGAGTTCAAGAAGTGCGCCCCCGGGCGGGACTTCGCTCGTCGGCCCGCGGGTCGCTGGTCACAAAGGGCGGCTTGGTGATCACCCCACGACCGACCTTCGATCGCACTTCCACCTCGACCTGAGTGCCCTCGGCAACGCTGCCCGGCTCGACGTAGGCAAGCGCGATGCCGACCCTCAGCGTGGGCGAGAACGTCCCGCTAGTACAGGAGCCGATCGCCCGGCCGCCGCTCGACACACCGGAGCCGCGCCGCGGAATCACCCGATCGCTCATGCGTATGCCCACGAGCTGCTTGGTCGGAGGACGCGCCCCGAGCGCCTTCCTGCCGATGAACTCGTCCTTGGTCTTGGGCACGGCCCAGCCGAGTCCGGCCTCTCGCGGCGTGGTTGCGGAATCGATGTCGTTTCCGTGCAGCGGATATCCCATCTCCAGTCGCAGCGTGTCACGGGCTGCGAGCCCGCACGGCACGGCACCAAGGTCCACGAATCGGTCCCATATGGCCGGCGCGTCTGCCGGCCGCGAAAAGACTTCATAGCCGTGTTCTCCGGTGTAGCCGGAGCGGGCAACGACCACGCCGCCGTCGAGCTCGGTGCACGCCATGTAGTGCAGACCCGCAACGCCGGGCAGGGCCTGGTCCAGCAGCTCGCGCGAACGCGGTCCTTGGACGGCCAGCGTGGCCCAATCGAGCGGCTCTACCGGCGCGCCCACTCCTTCCACGGCCGAACGGACTTTGTCCACGTTGGCCGCGTTCGGAACCACGAGCGCACGATCTTCGGCGAGCACGTACACAATGAGGTCATCCACGATACCGCCCTCCTCGTTGAGGATGAGCGAGTAGCGCGCGTGGCCCGGCTCCAAGTCGACGATTCGGTTGGTCAGCGCCCGGTCTAGGTCGTCGCGCGCGGTGGCTCCAACAGCCAGAAACTTTCCGAGGTGGGAGACGTCGAAGATCCCCACGTCCCCGCGCACGGCCGTGTGCTCTGCAACCGTGCCGCCGTAAGAGATCGGCATTTCCCACCCGGCGAAGGAGCCCATGTGCGCGCCGAGAGTCCGGTGACGCTCGTCGATCGGCGACCGTTTCACGGTGTCGTCCATGCCGCGGCGTAGCCTACCGGCTCTTCAAAACCGGTGCGGCCCTTCGCGGGGCCGGGTGGGTTCGATTCCGTCCGCCTCCGCCTCCGCGGTGGGAACGGTATAAGAACGCGGGACCGGCGGAAGGGAGCGGGGAGCCGCGTCGACTCGTCTCGCATGGATTCGTGCACTTTCTCGTGGGTCGTGCTGGCTCTCTTGACGCCGCCCGCTCGGCCCGCGCCGGCTTATCCCTTGAACTCTGCGATGGTTTCGCCCAGCAGGCGGTTGAAGGTGCTGGGATCCTCCATCATCAGGAAATGCCCAACGCCTGACATGAGCACGGCCTTCACTCCGTAACGCCGGAGTGCTTCGATGTCAGTGGGCCGATAATCGGGGTTGATCGCTACGACCGGCGCCGTCAGCGCCCGTAGGCCAGCAAGGATGGCCTGCTCGTTGCTGATCGCACGTTCGAGAGCGTCGAGCGCGATCGCCGGAGGGGCAGCCGACATGTCGGCGGCCACCCATTCGACCAAGTCAGCATCTGAACCGGGCGCGAACATCTGCCGAACCAGGGCGCGCGTTCCGGTGACGAAGTCCTCACGGATCGGAACGAGAATCTTCTCTATTTCCTCGCGTGTGCCTGGTGCTCCGAGAGTGTTGTAGCTATCGGCCCATACCAGCCCGGTCACCCGGTCGGGCAGACGGAGGGCCGTCTCGACGATGACGTCCCCTCCCATCGAGTGGCCGACCAGCACCAGGTTTCCCAGCGCGAGCTTGTCGACCACCGCCACGACATCGTCGCCAAAGGCCCGCATCGTCCACGCCTCGCGGCCGACACCCGACTCCCCGTGCCCCGCGAGATCGATCGCCACGACCTGGTGTCGCCCGGCGAAGTGGTCCAACTGAGGGCTCCAGTAGCTTCGGTCACACGACCAACCGTGGACGAACACAAGCCCCGGCGCACCCGAGCCGTGCACCTCGAAGTGCACGGGAATGCCATCCTTGGAAAGGGCGACGTCCTTCATCGGCTACCTGTTCTGAGCATCATGTCGTTCAGATCATGACTCGCGGGCCGCACGCCCCCCCGCAGATACCAGCCTTACACCTTACGCGGCGTTTCACCGTCTGAGCCTACCCCACGCGACCCCAGCTTCGGTCACCGACCCACAGCCGCTGACCGACGAGCTTGGTGTTCTTATACCGTTCCTTCCGCCTCCGCCTCCGCCTCCGCCTCCGCTGAGCAGCGCAAACGTGGGCGAGTACGGTTCGTGCGTTCGTGACTTGACGCGATCGTGACACCACCCGGCCTTACGAACAAAAAGGCGCGCGACGTGAGACCGCCTACTTCGTCTGCAGATAGCGGATGACCGCGAGCACGCGCCGGTTGACATCGGCCTCGGGCTCGAGTCCGAGTTTCAGAAAGATGCTCCCGACATGGGCCTCGACGGTCCGCGGTCCGACGAACATCTTCTCGGCGATCGCCTGGTTGGAGTGACCTTCGGCCATCAACGCCAGCACCTCGCGCTCGCGCGAAGTCAATTCGGAAAGTCCGCCGGGAGACCGAGGCCTTGCCACAAGATCGCTCACGACGCGGGGGTCGATAGCCGATCCGTGATGCGCGACACGCCGCAACGCCTCCGACAGCTCCCCCGGACGAGAGATGCGATCCTTCAAGATGTACCCGATGCCGGCATCGCCGAGCGCCAGGATTTCCAATGCCTCGGCGCCTTGTGGATCGGGTGACAGGACGAGGATGTTCAGGTCCGAGAACTTAGCCCGCAGTTCTTCCGCGAGCGAGCGCCGTGTCTGCCCAGGCAGCGTCTGGTCGATGATGGCCACATCCGGCTGATGGGCGGTGATCAGTTTCATCAGCTGGTGGACCTCGGCGGCTGCACCGGCGACCTCGAAGTCCGCTCGCTCGAGCATCTTGGTCAGACCTTCGCGTTCGAGAACGTTGGCCGCTCCGATGACCGTGCGGTTCGGTTCCATGGGCGTTCGGATCGAACCCCGGATCTCCTCCAGCACAACATCAGACAGGGTCGCCGGAAAGACGAGTTCTCCCCGGTGCACCCGCCGAACCGCATCGACCACGTCCCGCGGCTCCGCGGTCTTCAGCAGGTACCCAGACGCCCCCGAGCGCACCGCGGACAAGACCTGGGCTCGCTCGTCCGACGATGCAAGAACGAGGACCTTCACGCCGGGCGCGCGGTCACGGATGCGTTGCGTCGCCCCGATCCCGTCGAGCAACGGAAGATTGATATCCATCACGACTATGTCGATAGCAACGTCGCCGGCGAGCGCGACCGCTTCCAACCCATCACCGGCCTCCGCGACGACCACGCAGCCACCTGAATGTGCGAACACCTTGCGGAGTATCTCGCGCCACATGGGATGATCATCGACGAGCATGAGCTTGATGTCTGGGTCCTTCGGGGTCGAACGACGGACCGGGGCGCGCGCCCGCGATCGCGACCGATCACTCGCCACTTTCGACCGCCTGAACCGTGAACGTGAACGTCGTCCCCCCATGTTCGTTGGCGGTGAACGAAATCGTGCCCCCTTGCGCCTCGATGAAGCGTTTCGCAACCGCGAGCCCCAAACCGCTCGACGCTTCCCCTCGCTGCGTCTTCACGCCTTCGACTCTATAGAACGGTTCGAATACGAGGTCTCCGACACCCGGCGGTATGCCGACGCCCGTGTCGGTGATAGCGAAGCCCACGACGCCGCTACTCTGGGTGACATCTAGGGTGATCGATCCTCCCACGGGCGTGTACTTCACTGCGTTATCAACCAGGTTCACGAGGATCGCCTGAAGGCGACCGGGATCCGCGCGCACCAGGGGCAGCTTCCGAGGAATAACCATCCGGAACTTCAGGTCACTGGCGCGGGCGAGTCCCCGGAGCTTAGGTTCCATCATCTCGAGGATCGGCGGGAGCGCGAATTCCTCCATCTGGATCTGCACCCTCCCGGATCCCCCGCTGGCCAACTCGAGCACGTCGTTGACCAGAAGCAGGAGTTGCTCGGTCGATCCCTCGATGACGTTCATCGCTTCTTTCAAGGACTTCCGATCCCTGGGATAGGTCGGCTCGTTCAACAATCTCATCTGCGCACGGATGATGGCGAGGGGCGTGCGCAGTTCGTGACTGATCCCGGCGAAGAACTCGTCGCGTTCTCCGAGGAGTCGCCGCACTTCTTCGGTTCGTTCGGTCACGCGCTGTTCCAATGTCTCATGACTCGCTTGCAATTGCTCGGCCATCTGATTAACGCCCTGCGCGAACTCTCCCAGTTCATCGGCGCTCTTCACCGCTGCGCGCGCGGAGAGCTCACCACGTCCGAGCGCACGGTTCATCTCCACGAGCGGCTTCACTTGCGCGAGGATCGAGCGGGACAACACCGCACCGAGTGCAACGACCGCGGTCATCGCGAACAGAACGATGGCTGCTAAGCGGTATGCGGCACCGCGGACGGCGGCGAAAGCGGGAGCCGTCGGGACGCTGATTGCGATCGTGCCTGCGCGCCGACCTTGGATCTGGAGCGGAGAGAACAACGTCGCTGTTTCGATGTTTCCCCGGCGGGCGGTGACCACCCCAGCGGATGCCGCAGCCGGCGGCACCGCGCCCGCAAGGCCGGACGTGAAGATCGCTCGTGCGGAATCGTCGTAGATCGAGAAGCCCGCCTGCCGCTGTTGATCAAGCGCCGCGACACCCGCCGCGAAGGTCGATACATCGATCGCGACGATGGTCGCCCCGATCGGGGTGCACACCGCATCGTTCGAGCACACCGGCCCCGCCACTGCCAGCATGAGTGATCCGCGCACGGTGATGAAACCCCCTTGTTTGGCCGCTCCCTCTGCGCTCAAGAGGCGCTGCACGAGGTCATGGCGAGCCCATGAGGAACCCTTCCCCGGTGTGGGCCGATCGCCGGAACCCGCCCGCGAATACTCGACCAAACCGACCCCCCGCTTATCCGTGACGACGGCGAGATTCAGATCCGACTTCAGCGCCGCGACGGAGCGCAGCAGCCTGCCGGCGCCGGCGCCGTCGGTGTTACGGACCGCTTCCCGCATCCCTTCGAGGTTCGCGGCGAAGCTCGCTGCCTCCAGAAGATACAACTCACGGTCGCGGATCGACGATCGCGCTTCGAGGGCTCGCCGAGACAGATCCTTGTCGATCTCGGACTGGGCCCGGGCGGAGAGATCGTGAACGATGATGAACAAACCGAACGCGCCGAAGATCAGCATCAGCGTGAGGAACGGAACGAGCAGCTTCCAGAACAACGGCAGGTTCCGGAACCGCGGCATCCTGCCGCTCATATCCAGCGTGAGATCCGATACACGAACGCTTGAGCATACCCGGCGGTATCGCCGCCGAGATCGGGCGAGGAGGAGGTGACTGCGAACGTGAGGCCGTCGTCGGATATCCCCATGACCAATCCCCACGCCTTCTGCCCAGAGCGCGACACCGTGATCGCCAGGTCGGTTCCGCTGAGACGATCGTGCACGTACCCGACATAGCAGAACGACGACCTCTGTGCGTCGGTGCACGTGGGATCGTCGGACAACGCACCGTAATAGTTGAATGTCACGTATCGACCGTCACGCGAGATCGACGGATAATGCGCGAACTGCGAGTTGGAGGGCGAGGATGTGATCTGAGTCGTGGTTCCGGTCGCGCGATCGCGCACGAACGTGTCGGAGGCATCGTTATCATCTCCGGGGA
>JBKKBZ010000072.1:0-19110 GCA_046713235.1 Actinomycetota bacterium
CGCCCACGCCCAGCCTCGAAAGCCCACACCGCGAGTTTGAGTCCGAACGTCGTCGGCTCGGCGTGCACCCCGTGCGTGCGGCCGACGCAGATCGCTTCCCGAAACTCCGTCGCGCGCCGCTTGAGCACAGCGACCAGCGCATCGGCTTTGGCAATCAGCAGATCGCATGCATCCGCAAGCTGCCAAGCGAGCGCGGTGTCGAGCAGGTCCGACGACGTCATCCCGTAATGAACCCAGCGCGCCGGGTCTCCGATCGGCTCACTCATTGCGGTGAGAAACGCGATGACATCATGCTCCAGCGTGCGTTCCAGCTCCGCAACCCGCTCCGGGTCGACCTCACGTGCACGCTCTCGAACGGCGGCCGCATCCTCCGCCGGCACGACACCGAGCTTCCCCCACGCTTCGACCGCAAGGATCTCGATCTCCATCCAGCGGCGGAGCTTGGAGCGCTCGTCCCAGACGGCGCCCATCTCCGGAAGCGTGTAGCGGTTGATCACAGCTTCAGGCCCTTGGCGAGCTGCTGCTTGTAATCGTGCAGGGCCTTGCGCAGCGGCTCGTCCCCAGTCGACAGAATCTGCACGGCGAGAAGGGCCGCGTTCGCCGCTGCATTGACGGCGACACACGCTACCGGGACGCCCGACGGCATCTGCACGATCGACAGAAGCGCGTCGAGGCCGCCCATCAGCGGCCCACCGATCGGAACGCCGATGACGGGAAGGGACGTCATCGAAGCGACGACCCCCGGAAGGTGTGCGGCGCGGCCGGCGCCGGCGATGACCACCCGCATGCCACGCTCTTCCGCCGTGGTGGCGTAATCCCGCACGCGCTCCGGACTGCGGTGGGCGCTCATCGCCTCCATCTCATAGGGAATGCCGAACTTCTCCAGGACGACGCCGGCCGGCGCCATCACTTCTTGGTCCGAGGTGCTGCCGAACACAATGCCGACGAGCGGATCCATTTACTCCTCCTCGTGCGCCGCGATGTCGCCGCGCATTCTCTTGCCGGAAAAGTGCACCAATGCCGCCGCTTCGTAGGCGCGGTCGCGCGCGGCGGGGAGATCGCGACCGAGTGCCGTAACCGTGACCACGCGTCCTCCGGCCGTCACGGTCCGGCCGTCGCGCAACGCAGTCCCTGCATGGAACACTACGGCCCCGGGCACCGCATTCGCCGCATCCAGCCCCGTGATGGGCAGCCCCGCCGGCGACGACTCCGGATAGTTCCGCGACGCGACGACCACACCGACGCACGCCTCCGGGTGCCAGCGCGGCCGGTAATGCCGAAGGTTGCCCTCCACGCACGACAACAACAGCTCCACGAGATCGCTCTCAAGCCGCCGCACCAGCGGCTGCGTTTCGGGGTCGCCGAACCGCGCGTTGAACTCCAGGACCTTCGGGCCGGTCTTGGTCAGCATGAGCCCAGCGTAGAGCACCCCGACGTAGCGGATTCCGCGCGCATCGAGCGCATCGATCACCGGCCGGAACACCAGATCCCTCAAAGTTTCGACGACGCCCGACGCATCGGCGACGGGCGAGTACGCGCCCATCCCGCCGGTGTTCGGCCCGCGGTCGCCGTCGAACGCGCGCTTGTAGTCGCGTGCCTCGATGAGCGGCAGAACGTCGCGTCCATCGCTGAGACAGAACATCGACAGCTCACGGCCTTCGAGAAATTCTTCGACGACGACGACATCGCCGGCCTCCCCGAACGCACGCTGTTCCAAGCAGGCGCGGAGGGCAGCGTCCGCGGATGCAGAATCCTCGCAGACGAGAACGCCCTTTCCGGCCGCCAGCCCGTCGGCTTTAACTACGAAGGGAGGCATGCGCTCGGCGATGAATGCGCGCGCTTCGGCGAGATTTCGGAAAGTGCCGTAGTCCGGAGTCGGCACGCCGGCCTCCGACATGAGATCCTTCGCCCAGGCTTTGCTCGCCTCGAGCTGCGCGCCTGCACGGCCCGGACCAAACACCGGCAGCCCACGCGACGCGAGCTCGTCGGCAACGCCGGCGACCAGCGGCCCTTCTGGTCCGATCACGGTGAGGTCGATCCCCTGGGCCTCGACGAATTTCGCCACCTCCGCGGGGTTCGCCGGATCGAGCCGAACACATTCGCCGAGCTCTGCCATCCCGCCGTTCCCCGGTGCGAAGAAGATCTTGTCGAGCGTCGGGTTCTGGGCGATCTTCCAGGACAGCGCGTGCTCGCGGGCGCCGGATCCAAGAACGAGAATTCTCATGCCGACGCCCCCACCGGCTCCCGCACCACGGTCTGGTCGCGTGCCGGGCCGACCGAGATCCACGTGACGCGGACACCACCAAGCTCCTCGATTCGGCGCACGTAAGCCCGTGCTTCCGCCGGAAGCTCGGCAAAGGCCCGCGCCTCGGAGATGTCCTCGCTCCATCCCGGAAGCGCTTCGTACACCGGCTCGCAGTTGTGGAAGATCGACTGATGCGGCGGGAACTCATCGTACATGCGGCCCTCGTGCCGGTATCCGGTAGCGATCCGCAGCGGATCGAGGCCTGATAGGACGTCCAGCTTGGTGAGAAACACGTCGCTGAGGGAATTCAAACGCGCCGCGTACCTCAGCAGGACCGAATCGAACCAGCCGGTTCGGCGCCGCCGTCCGGTGGTCGTGCCGTACTCGTGGCCCACCTCGATCATGCGATCTCCAGCCGGGCCGGTCTCCTCGGTCGGAAACGGCCCAGAGCCGACCCGCGTCACGTAAGCCTTCGTCACGCCGATGACACGATCGATTTCGCGAGGGCCGATGCCGACACCGGTGCATGCGCCGCCGGCGATCGGATTCGAGGACGTCACGAAAGGATAGGTCCCATGGTCCACGTCGAGCAGGGTCCCCTGCGCGCCTTCGAAGAGCACCCGCTTTCCGCTGTGCAGCGCTTGCCACACGAGCAGCGCCGTGTCGGCGACGAACGGCGCCAGCCGCTCGGCGTGCGCCGCGTATTCCTCAATTATCGGCTCGACCTTCAGCGGCAGGCGGTTGTAGATCTTGGTGAGAATCGCGTTTTTCTCCTTGAGCGCCACATCGAGCTTCTGGCGGAAGATCTTCAGATCGAGAAGATCCTGAACACGAAGGCCGATCCGCGCCGCCTTGTCGGCGTACGCCGGACCGATGCCGCGCTTCGTCGTTCCGAGCCTCGAGCGTCCCAGATAACGCTCGGTTACCTTATCGAGCTCGAGGTGGTAGGGCATGATGAGATGCGCGTTTCCGCTGATCATCAGCCGCTGCGTCGATATGCCTTGCGCGCTCAGCGCGTCGATCTCTTCGAGCAGCACCCGTGGATCGATCACGACACCGTCGCCGATCACCGGGACGACGTTGGGCGACAGGATGCTCGACGGAATGAGATGGAGCTTGAGCGTGCGGCCGGCCGCGACGACGGTGTGACCCGCGTTGTTGCCGCCCTGGTACCGGACTACGAAATCGGTCTCCGCGGCAAGGATGTCGGTGACCTTGCCCTTGCCCTCGTCCCCCCACTGGGACCCAACGAGCACGGTGCCGGACATCACCGATCGGCGGGTAGGAGAGCGGAGCTCAAAGGGCGGAAACGCCTATCGATCGAGGCGGAACTGGATACGCACGTGCGTGTGGTACTCCTTGATCGCGTCGCCATCGCAAACAGCGGAGGTCTCCATGACCTGCATGGATTCGATGCCCCGAAGCGTCTTCGACGCCTCGGCAAGGGCCGCCTGGGCGGCGTCGCGCCAGGACTCGGTCGACACGCCGACGAGGTCGATGCTTTTGATGACGGCCATGACTGCCTCCTGCTAGGGGACCGGCTGATCCTAACTATGCCGGCCCGGCATGCGCTAGAACGCCTGCTGGGAGGAACCCCAGTGCTGCTCGTCACGATGGTTACTGGGCGAATTTCGAGGCCAACTCCTGCAGCCGGTCGCACAACCGCAGCGCGTCGTCGAGCTTCCGCTGGAACATGTTCCGGCCGAAGATAAGACCCGTCGCGCCGGCCTCGAAGGACATCCTGGCCTTCTCGACGATCGCCTCGTCCTCACCCTTCTCCCCGCCGGAGATCAGCACCGGCGTGCGCTGAGCCGAGCCGATCGCGTGCTTGGCGGCCTCCAGCGGCTCCATGTCCTTCCACTCGCCGTACGGCTTGGGTACGCCTTCCACCAGCTCCGGCTTGGGGAAGTTGATCTTGACGAAGTCGGCCCCGAGCTCCGCCGCGACGCGCGCCGCGTACGACGTCTGGTACAGCGAGTCCCGCGTGCCCTTCTTCGCGACGGCCGAGCCGCGCGGGTAGGACCAGCAGATCAACGGCATCCCCCAGCGGTCGCACGCCTCGCGAACCTCGCGGAACTGGATGAAATCCTTATCCTGCGCCGGCGAGCCGACATAAAGCGTGTAGCCGACGGCGTCGGCGCCGAGGCGCACCGCATCCTCCACGGTCGATTGGCACGGGCTGAACGCCTCGTCGTCGGAAGGGATCTCCGTCTTGCCGTTCAGCTTGAGGACGAGCGGCACCTCGCCGGCGAACTCCCAAAAGTACTTCTCCGCCTGCCCTATCTGGAGCACGATCGCGTTGAAGTTTCCTTCCTTCGCGAGGCGAAACAACCACCGGGTGTCGGCGGCGTCCCAGTTCGGGACGAAGTCGCGCGGGCCGTGTTCTAGCCCTTGGTCGACCGGCAGGAAGACGCCACGTCCGTTCTTGGGTCCGAACTTGTACATGATCCTGTGCAGGCGGGCCTTCTTTCCGGGGTTCAGGCCCATGTCATCTAGAAACGTCTTGCCGTTTACCGGCATCTGCCATCGCCTCCTAGGATCCGTCGGAGTTCTGAGTTTTGGTTCGCGGCTCCCGCACTGCGATCGTCACGCGGGCGGCCGCGACGCGCTTGCCCGTCTCGACCGCCGTGATGTCTACGTCCCACAACTGCGTCGTTCGCCCGACGTTGACCGGCGTCGCCACACCGCGGATGGTGCCGGTCGTCGCGGTGGACAGGAAGTTGCAGGTCTGCTGCAGTCCCATCACGATCTGTTTCGGCCAACCGGCGACCCCGGCTGCACCCATCGAGGCCAGCGATTCAGCGAGCGACATCGTCGCGCCACCGTGGAGAAAACCGTCGGGCTGGGTGTTGCCTTCCACCGGCATGGTGGCGACCACCCGCTCGAGCGTCCATTCCTCGACGACGACGCCCAGCTTGCTCAGAAACGTGGTCTGGTTGGCCTTGTTGGCAAGCTCGGCCGCGTCGGGCGGCAGCGTCATAGGCGCCTCGGTCGGCATTCCCCTCCCCTGGGATGTCGGTCGCGCCACGCTCTCGCAGCGCAATCATTTAGCCTACCGCCGCGCGGAGGGTCGCGAAAACCGGTGACCCGCTACCCTGCGACGCGGTGATCTTCCGTCGGCGCCGCCCCGACCCAACCCTCGTGGAGGTTCGCCGGGCATTTGCTTCGGTCGCGGAGGCCGTGGACGCGGCCCAGCGCGCGCTCCTCGCGGCCGTCCCGACCTCCCGTCATCCCGGTGCGCCGCTAGCGTCGGCACTCGACGAGTTCGACCGCCGGCTGGAAGTGGTCGCCCACCACATCGGGCAAGGCCGCGGCACCGCGGAGGTCTGGGAACGTTGCGAGACGGCAGTTGTGGCCGCAAGGGCGGAGGCCGAGGCCATGCGCGCCTCGCCGCCGGGTCCGACGGAGTTCGAGGCATTGAACGCGCGCCTCGGCGACGTCCTTGGCCCGCTGGAGGAATTCGCCGAGATCGAGCGCGAACTCAGGCGCCGCTAGATCGAGCGGAGCCTCGAAGTCCAGGCGGGTTGATATTGTAATACAAACGTATTACAGTCTCTTTCGGATGGATGAAGTCTTCTCGCTTCGGCTGCCGCCGGAAGTCATCAAGCGGTTGCGGCGACATGCACGCCGGTCCCGCCTAGGTCCCACGCAACTTGCACGCACCTGGATCCTCGAGCGGCTATCCGTGGAGGGTGACTCTCGGGGAAACACCACGGTCGTGCGTGAACGCGAGCCGGGGTACGCGACGCAGGCGCAGACGCGAACCGGCACGCCGCGAGATCATCTGCCACAGATCGACGCGATCTGCAGGCGGCGGGGCGTCAAGCGGCTCGGTCTCTTCGGCTCGGCCGCGCGCGACGACTTCGACCCCGTTCGCAGCGATCTGGACTTCACAGTCGAGTACCTCGATATGCCGCTCGGTCTCCGCCCACGCTCATACTTCGGCCTGATCGAGGACCTCCAGCAGCTCTTCAGCCGGCGCGTCGATCTTGTCGACCGCAACGCAGTCTCGAACCCCTACCTGCGCGAGGCGATTGAACGCGACGAGGTCACGCTCTATGAAGCATCGTGACATCCGCGTCTTCCTCTACGACGCGACGCAGGCATGTGAGCGGATCATCCGTTTCACGGCGGAGCGCACCCTGGATGAGTACCTCGCCGACGAGCTGCTGCGCTCGGCCGTGGAACGCCAATTCACCGTCCTCGGTGAAGCGCTGGCGCAAGCGCGCGCGCTCGACGGAAATCTCGACCAGCGCATTGCCGATCTCGCTCAGATCATCGCGTTCAGGAACCGGCTCGTCCACAACTACGAGGCAATTGATCCGCAACTTGTCTGGGCGATCGTCCGCACCGCCATCCCAACCCTTCAATCATCCCTGGCCTAAAGCCCTTCGCGTCGGTAGGGGACCAAGTCGGCGCGGTAGGGAACCAACTCGGCGCGGAAGGATCGCCGGACCCGCTCGACCTCTTCCAGCATGTGCTCGCGCAGCGCCATCATCTCGCCGTGAAGGGCCGACATCCGTCGCTGCGCGTCATCGAGCTCGCGTCGCAGAGTGATGACCATTTCGACTCCGGCGAGGTTCACGCCGCGGTCCTGAGTGAGTGACTGAATCAGGCGGACGGACTCGATGTCGCGCAGCGAATACCGTCGGCCGTTCTTGGGCGTGCGCTGCGGCGAGAGCAGGCCCTTCCGCTCGTACATGCGCAGGGTCTGCGGGTGCACTCCGGCAAGCCGAGCCGCGATCGAGATCACATACACCGGCGTGTTCTCGCCGGGGGTCGTCGCTCTCCTGACCGGCACGATTCTCACACCCCCAGGTTCTCGCGTGGATCGGAGTCGTGGAGCTCGGCGAACCGCTTGAGCGCGTCCTTCTCCTTCGACGACAGCTTCTCCGGAACTGTGATCTGCACCGTTGCCATCAGGTCTCCGTACCCCCCGCGGATCTTCGGGGCGCCGCGGCCCTTAACGCGAAAAGTGCGCCCCGACTGCGTTCCCTCCGGCACGCGGACGGTGACGGGGCCGTTCAGCGTCGGAACCTTGACCTCGGCGCCGAGCGCGGCCTCCGGAAACGTGACCGGAACGACGACCTGAAGGTCGTCGCCGTTGCGGCGGAACAGCGGGTGCGGATCGACTCCTACGACGACGTACAGGTCGCCCGGAGCTCCGGCACCGGCTTCTCCGCGACCGCGCACGCGGATTCGCGTCCCGTCGCGCACCCCGGCGGGGATCCGCACGCGAATCTCTTCGTTGCGCTTCGTCGCGCCGCGGCCCCGGCACGTGGAGCAAGGCTTCTCCACCGCACGGCCGGATCCGCCGCACCGCGAGCAGGTGCGCTGAAACGAGAAGTATCCCTGGTCGTCCCCAACGACTCCCGAGCCGCCGCATTGCGCGCACGAGGTGATGTTCGTGCCCGGCTTCGCTCCAGATCCGCCGCAGATCTGACAGGGAGCGTCGCGGCTTAGGTTCACCGGGATCGTCACGCCGTTCATGGCGTCGTCGAACGACAGCCGGAGCGCGGTCTCCAGATCCCCACCGCGAGCCGCTTGCCGCCCACCCTGCCGGCCGAACCCGCCGCCGAACAGGTTCGAGAACAGGTCGCCGAAATCCTCTGAATTGACGCGTCCGCCCCACCGACCGCCCCCGCCGAAGCCGCCGCTCGCCGCCGTGCGACGGATCTGGTCGTACTCGGTGCGCTTCTTCTGGTCGCCGAGCACGTCGGCCGCCTCCGAGATCTCCTTCATCCGCTCCTCGGCCTTGCGGTCGCCGGGATTGCGATCGGGATGATGAGTGCGCGCGAGCTTGCGATAGGCGCGCTTGATCTCGTCGGTGCTCGCGCTTTCCGCGATCCCGAGGATCTTGTAGAAGTCCTTTTCGATCCAGGCTTGAGAGCCGTTCATCGCACCTCGTGTGATCCTCGAACGATCAGCGCCGCTCGACCTTGACCATCGCCGGGCGGATCACGCGCCCCTTCAAGGTGTAGCCGTTGCGAAACACCTCGCCGACGACTGCGGTTTCTCCCGAGCCCTCGCCTTCCATCACGGCGTCGTGCTGGGCGGGGTCGAACGGCTTGCCCTCGGCGTCGATCCTCTTCAGCCCCTCTTTGCGCAACATGCCCTGGAACTCGCCGAAGACGAGCTCGACACCACGCACCAGCGCCTCGTAATCCTTCGTCCGGTCGGCGGCGATCAGGGCCAGCTCGAAGTTGTCGAGCACCGGGAGCAGCTTCTCGATCACGGCGATCGATGCCTGTTCGGTCACCACGGTCTGCTCTTTGAGCACGCGCTTGCGGTAGTTCTCGAACTCAGCCTTCAGCCGGCGCAGGTCGTCGAGGTATCCGGCGGCCTCCGTCTTCGCTTTCTCCAGCTCGGATTCAGGAGAAGGTTCGACGACAGCGTCATCGGAGGGCTCGGACATCTTCAAACGCTTGTCCGTTACCCGGACGTCGCCCGGCAGGGAGCCGGGGGCCGGCTGCGCGCCGGCCCCCTGGTCCGTGACCTCGTCGTGCTCGCTCACGAGTGCGCCTTCACCTCGATGCGGCGCGGCTTTGCCTGTTCGGCCTTCGGGATCTCGAGCGTCAGGAGGCCATTGGTGAACTTCGCTGCGATCTTGTCGGCATCCACCTGCGACGGCAGGGCGATCGATCGTGCGAACGAGCCGAAGCGGCGCTCGACGCGGTGGAAGCTGTCCTCGGAGTATCCCTCGTAGAACTTCCGCTCGCCTTGGATGGTCAGCGCGCCGTCGTTGAACGTCACATCCACGGCGTCGGGCGCAACCCCCGGCAGCTCGAGCGTCACCGTGTAGCGATCGGGAGACTCGTGGACGTCCATCGGCGGAATCCACGAGCCGGCTCCGAGCAACTCGCCACCCTCACCGCCGCCTGTCGCGGCGCGAGAGAACATCCGCGTCATCTCGTTTTGCAGCGTCACCAGGTCCCGGAACGGATCCCAGCGTGTGATACTCGCCATTCTCCCACCTCCTTTGAATCGCGCGGGCTTCGCCCGCGTCACGGTCGCAACGGTCACGAGGTCGCACCTTCTTCGTCCACGATCTCTGCGTCTACGACGTCTCCGGTCGCTCCTTCGGGTCCCGTTTCCGCACCACCGGCAGCGGCGCCGGCAGACTGCTGCTGCGCGTAGAGCGCTTGTGCGAGCTTGTGCGACGCCGCTGTGAGTCGCTCGGTTCCGGTGCGAATCGCCGCGGAGTCCGAGCCCTTCAGCGACTGCTTCAGATCCTCGACCGCCTTCGAGATCTCCTCGCGATCGGCCTCCGGCACCGCCTCCTGGTTCTCGTTGAGCAACTTGTCCGTCTGGTACACGAGGTTGTCGGCGTTGTTGCGCAGCTCTGCCTCCTCACGGCGCTTGCGGTCCTCCTCGGCGAACTGTTCCGCGTCGCGCATCATGCGGTCGATCTCCTCACGCGGCAACGCCGTGCCGCCGGTGATCGTCATAGCTTGTTCGCGGCCCGTCGCGCGGTCCTTGGCCGACACCTGCACGATGCCGTTAGCGTCGATGTCGAAGGTAACCTCGATCTGCGGCATACCGCGCGGTGCCACCGGGATACCGGTCAGTTGAAACTTGCCGAGCGAGCGCACCCCGGGCGACGCGGCCATCTCACCTTCACCTTGCAGGACATGCACCTCTACCGACGTCTGGTTGTCGTCCGCCGTCGAGAAAACCTCGCTCTTGCGTGTAGGAATCGTCATGTTGCGTTCGATGAGCTTGGTGAAGATGGACCCCTTAGTCTCGATGCCGAGCGTCAGCGGCGTGACGTCGAGGAGAAGGACGTCCTTGACGTCGCCCTTCAGCACGCCGGCCTGAATCGCCGCCCCGACGGACACGACCTCATCCGGGTTGACTCCCTTGTGCGGATCCTTGCCTCCGGTCAGGTCGCGCACGAGCTTCAGGACCGCCGGCATGCGCGTGGACCCACCGACGAGAATCACGTGATCGACGTCCTTCACGTCGATCCCGGCATCCTTCACCGCCATCGTGAACGGACCCTTGCATCGGTCGAGCAAATCAGAGGTCATGCGCTCGAACTCGGAACGCGACAGCTTCTGCTCGAGGTGCAGCGGGCCCTGAGCCGTTGCGGTGATGAAGGGAAGGTTGATCATCGTCTCCGTTCCCTGCGACAGCTCGATCTTGGCCTTCTCCGCGGCCTCCTTAAGCCGCTGCAGGGCCATGCGGTCCTGGGAGAGGTCGACCCCGTGGTTGTTCTTGAACGTCACGACGAGGTGATCGATCACACGCTGGTCCCAGTCGTCTCCACCAAGTTGGGTGTCCCCGTGAGTAGCCTTGACCTCGAACACGCCGTCGCCGATCTCGAGCAGCGATACGTCGAAAGTGCCGCCGCCGAGGTCGCAGACGAGGATCGTGTGGTCCTTGTTCGCCTTGTCGAGGCCGTAAGCGAGCGCGGCCGCGGTCGGCTCGTTGATGATGCGGAGCACCTCGAGACCGGCGATCTGGCCGGCTTCCTTCGTCGCCTGGCGCTGGGCGTCGTCAAAATATGCCGGCACCGTCACGACGGCCTGGGTCACGGTGTCGCCGAGGTAGGACTCGGCGTCCCGCTTCAGCTTGGCCAGGATCTGGGCGCTGATCTCTTGCGGCGTCCAGGCCTTGCCGTCGACGTCCAGGTTCCAGTCCTTGCGGCCCATCTGCCGCTTGATCGATCCGATGGTGCGGTCGGGGTTGGTGATCGCCTGGCGCTTGGCCACCTCCCCGACGAGGATCTCGCCCCCCTGCGTGAAAGCGACGACCGACGGTGTCGTCCGGCCGCCCTCGGCATTGGGAATAACCGTGGGTTCTCCCGCCTCGAGAACGGCCACAACGGAGTTGGTGGTCCCCAAGTCGATACCTACGGCCTTCGCCACGGTTCTCTCCTCTCGAAAGCGATTCAGGTGGTTGCCGGAACCCGGGCCACGACACACTATAGAAAGCTGAGTCTCATAGTGTCAAGTCTGAAACAACATCTCCGTCTGACCAGGGGAAACGCTACGAGATCGACGGCAGAGGGCCCCGTACCGAAACTGTGCTCCCTGGAGCGACTCCGGCGCCGGCGAGCTCCCGGAGCCCGGCCTCGATGACCGCGTCGTAGGGCTCGTCCGGGGCCGCGCTCGGACACCGGTCGGCCCGGCAGGGCTCAAGCGACACCAGGTGAACGACGACCCCATCGCGCACGAAGGCCACGTCCAGGGGCACCAGGGTGTTCTTCATCCAGATCCCGCCCCAGCGCCCAGGAGCGGGATAGAGAAACAGCATCCCTGTTCCTCGGGGAATCGACCCGCGCTCCATCAGTCCCCGCGCCCGGCTCTCCCGGTCGGCCGCCACCTCGACCCGCAGCTCGACGGACCCGGCCGGCGCCTGAATGGAGACGAGGATCCGGGGCGGGTGCGGTTCCGACGATCCGCCACACGCAGCCGCCAGCAAGAGAGCCGCGATGAGTCTGGACACGAGATGAGCCTACGCTTCGCGCGCATTGACGGGTCCTCGCCCGGCCCCTAGCGTTGCCGTCGTGCACATCGCCGTGAGCGCAGTGGGTGTCGATCGGCCGGGCATCGTGGGGGCCGTGGCCCGGGTGCTCTATGAACAGGGTGGGAACATCGAGGATTCGCGCATGGCGCTCCTCGGGGGTCATTTCGCGATCAATCTCATCGTGAAGGTCGGCGACGACACCGACGTCGATCTGCTCGGCAAGGCGCTCGAGGGCGCAACCACGGAGATGGACCTCATCATCACCGCGCGCCGGGTGCCGGAGACCGCCCCCGGACACCTGGAGGGCACCCCCTATGGTCTGACGGTCTACGGCACCGACCGCCCGGGCATAGTTGCCGAGGTCTCCGGGGTGTTGGCGTCAAAGAGCGTCAACATCACCGATCTCGCAACGCGTGTCGTGGACGGACCCGTCTATGTGATCGTGATGGAAGTTTCGGTGCCTCCAGGCGTCGATGCCGGCGAGGTCGAGCAGGCGCTGCGCGAGAAGGCCGCCGGCGTTGACCTGTCCTTTCATCCGATCGAGGCCGAGACGCTGTAGTGGCGGTGCGGCCCATCCTGCGGTACCCCCACCCGGTCCTGAAGACGCCTGCGGAGGCGATCGAGCCCGGACCGAGAACCGACGCCATCGCCGACGATCTCGTGGACACCATGCGAGCGTCTCCGGCCTGTGTCGGCCTCGCGGCCACGCAAATCGGGGAGCCTGTGCGGATGTTCTGCCTGGATGTGACTCGTCATCCCAAAACGCGCGTCAACCACGGGCTGCTGGTGGTGATCAATCCGGTGATCGTGGCCGGGGACGACGGCGACCTGCTGCGCGAAGGGTGCATGAGCCTGCCCGACTTCACGGGAAACGTCTGGCGCTCAAAACATGTCGAGCTTCGGGGTTGGTCCCCGGTAGGAGACGTCATCACGTTGGTCGCGGAGGGCTTCGAAGCCAGAGCCGTCCAGCATGAGGTCGACCACCTCGACGGCATGCTGTTCCTCGACCGGGTCTCCTCCCTGACGGCAAATCTTTTCCCACGCAAGCGCTATGCGCGCTGACGGTTCGCTCGCCTGGTGGCTCCGACCTATAATCCGCCGCGATTCGGCGCCGTCCGAGGGGGATAAGCAATGCCCTTCACTTTGAGAGTAGCGATCGCCTTCGCTATCGTCGGAATGACTCTCGGCTTGTTCTCCCGGCGCGCGCTTCAACTTTCGCAGTATCTAGCCTTGGGCCGGTCCGATCCCGACCGCTTCAAGGGCATCCCCTCCAAGATCAAGGCCCAGATCGTCAAGGTGCTCGGCCAGAAGAAGCTCTTCCAATGGTCCTTGCCGGGAGCCCTTCACGCGATGACGTTCTGGGGTTTTCTGGTCGTGCAGGTCACCCTAATCGAGACCTTCGGCGAGGTGTTTTCTCCGCACTTCACCATTCCCTTCATCGGTGACCACGAATGGCTCGGCTTCGTACAAGACCTCTTCATGACAGCAGTCGTCGTCGCGCTGGCAGCGTTCGCGGCAATCCGCCTTGTGAAAAACCCCCATCGGCTGCAGCGCAAGTCGCGATTCTTTGCCAGTCACATGGGGGCGGCGTTCGTCATCTTGCTCATGATCTTCCTGGTCGTCGCAACAGTTGAAGTCGTTCGTAGCGCGCGATGGGCTCTCGGCACGCTGCCGTACCCCGACGGCGCATTCGTCGCGCGGTTCTTCGGCGGCATGATTCGCAACGCTGAGCCGGCCGAGAGCACCCTGCGCTGGGTGGAGGATTCCTTCGTCCTCATTCATCTCGCCGTCGTCTTCGGATTTCTGCTCCTCATCGGCTACTCGAAGCATCTCCATATCTTCACGTCGCCGCTCAACGTCATGTTCGGCCGCCAGCCGCTGGCTCTCGGCCGGCTGAAGCCACTGCACATCGACATGGAGACGATGACTGAAGAGACGGTGCTCGGGGTCGGCAAAGTCGAGGACTTCACCTGGAAGCAGCTCCTCGACGGGTACACCTGCACCGAGTGCGGGCGCTGCCAGTCGGTGTGCCCCGCATGGAACACCGGCAAGGAGCTCAACCCCAAGCTCATCATCATGAACATGCGCGACCACCTTTTCGAGAAAGGCGCCGCGCTCGCCGGGGTCACGCCGATGGACGAAACCCTCGCCGAGGGGCACGCGAAGCCGGAGGCACTGACCAAGTCGCTCGTCCCCGACGTGATCAGCGACGAAGCCCTTTGGGCTTGCACGACCTGCGGCGCGTGCGTCTACGAGTGTCCCGTCGATATCGAGCACGTGGACGCGATCGTCGACATGCGGCGGTACCAGGTAATGATGGAGTCGCGCTTTCCGAGTGAAGCGGGCAACTTGCTCCGAAATCTCGAGAACTCCGGAAACCCTTGGGGCGCGGGCGCCGCGCAGCGCCTGGAGTGGGCGAAGGGCATCGAGGACGAGCTCATCATCGTGGGCCCCGGTGAGCCCATCCCACCCGGTATCGAATACCTCTACTGGGTGGGCTGCGTCGGCGCGCTCGAGGATCGCACGAAGCGCTCGGTGCGCGCGTTCGCGGAGCTAATGACCCAGGCGCGGATGTCTTTCGCAATCCTCGGTCCGAACGAGACCTGCACCGGCGACCCGGCACGGCGCATGGGCAATGAGTACCTCTTCCAGGAGCTGGCCAAGCAGAACGTAGAGATGCTCAACGCGATCGGCACCCGCAAGATCGTCGCCTCGTGTCCGCACTGCTTCAACACACTCGCTCGCGAATATCCCGACTTTGGCGGCACCTACGAGGTCATTCACCACTCGGAACTGCTCGCCCGGCTGATTCGGGAAGGGCGCCTGCAGCCGCGCACACCGGTCGAGGCCCGCGTGACGTACCACGACCCGTGCTATCTCGCGCGACACAACGACGTCATCGCGGAGCCGCGAGCGGTCGTCGAGTCGATCCCAGGCGTGTCGTCAACGGAGATGCACCGCTGCAAGCGCAAGACGTTTTGCTGCGGTGCCGGCGGCGCGAGGCTTTGGATGGAGGAGACGGCCGGCAAGCGCGTGAACATCGAACGCATCGACGAAGCCTTGGCAACCAATCCCGACATCGTCTCGACCGGCTGCCCGTACTGCATGATCATGCTGGACGACGCGGTGAAGGACAAGGTGCAGGCCGGCGAGGCCACGGAGGATCTCAAGGTGCTAGACATCGCACAGATCCTGCAGCGGTCTACTTTGGTCGCCGCCGACCTAGAGCCCGCCGTTCCCCGCCCGGCAGAGAACCCGTAGGCGAACCGGTTGCGCCGATCCCGGCGGGGGCCGACAATGCACGTGATGAGCGAACCAGCCGCACCCCACGACGAGCGGGAGCACACCGAGCCCGCCGATACCGCGCGCTTCGAGGATCCCTACTGGGACGACGCGTTCTGCGCGTGGTGGGACCCGACGCTTCGCGTCTGTTGCTGAGGCCCGGAGCCGACGCGTGAGCGGGATCGCTGCCTGGGGTGCCTACCTTCCGGCCGGACGGCTCGATCGCAGACTTCTCGGAACGGCCTGGGATACCCCAGCGCTCCCCGGGTCACGCACGGCCCGCGCCGGCGACGAGGACGCGCTCACAATGGCCGTCGAGGCGGTGCTGAACTGTCTTCGTGATCGCGACGTGTCCGGCATCGATGCGATCTTCTTTGCGACTTCGAACCCTCCGTATGCGGAGAAACAGTCGGCGGCCACGATCGCCGCCGTGCTCGACCGTCGCGACGTCGCGACGGCCGACATCACCGGATCGCTGCGAGCCGGGACCACGGCGTTGCGCGCCGCGCTCGACGCAGTCGAATCGGGTAACGCGCGCTCCGCTCTGGTCGTCGCCGCCGACGACCGCCCGGCAGAGCCGGCGACGGCGATGGAGCAACTGTTCGGAGACGGTGCGGCCGCGGTGCTGGTGACGGCGGTTGCTCCCGTGCAGGTGCGCGCACGCGCAAGCGTCGCGGAGGACTTCACCGGGCCGTGGCGGCGCCCCGAGGACCCGTTCGTGCGCACGTTCGAACCAAAGCTCGAGGTGGAGTACGGCTACGTCGGTCCGGCAACGGCCGTTGCGAAGCGTGCCCTCGACGCCGCCGGCGGAGAGCCTCCGGTCCTCATCGGCTACGCACCCGATCCGCGATCGCAGCAGGTTCTCGCGAAACGCTTGGCGCTCACCGCATCCGACGGGGGTCTTTTCCGCGCCGCCGGAAACCTCGGCGCCGCGCACGCGCTCGTCGCGCTCTGCGCCGCCCTGGACAAGGCTTCCACGGGCGAACGCTTTCTGCTCGTCGGACAAGGCGAAGGCGCCGACGCCTTCGTTCTCGAGGTGACCGAGGCGATCGGTGCGCAGGCCGTGCCGGTGGCAGACCAGCTCGCCGGCGGCGAGCCGTTGCCGACCTACCAGTCCTACCTGCGCTCCCGTCGCCTGCTCGGCGCGCCTGCGGATCCACGCTCGTCGACCGTGACGTACTGGCGCGACCGAGCGCAGGCGCTCCCGCTGTACGGCGTGCGGTGCATCGCGTGCGGAATCGTGCAGTTTCCCGCCAACCGCGCGTGCTTCGAGTGCTCGGCCCTCGATGAGATGGAGCCGGTGAGGCTCGCTCGCTCGGGTACGATCTTCACCTACACGCTCGACCATCTCGTCGGCGGGGAGTACCTCGAGACCCCGGTCCCGCGGATCGTGGTGGACCTGGACGGCGGTGGCCGGATCTTTCTTGAGATGACCGAGGTAGACCCGTCCACGGTCGCGATCGGCGGCCGTGTCGAGCTGACCTTCCGGCGCATTCACGACGGGGCCGGATTCCACAACTATTACTGGAAGGCGCGGCCTGCCCGAGGTGCCACAGTCGGAGCCGCCCTATGAGGGGCATCAAGGATCGCGTCGCGATCGCCGGCGTCGGGGCTACCCGCTTCACCGAGCACTGGGAGAAGGACGCGGAGGACCTGCTGGTCGACGCCGTCGAGGAAGCCGTGCGCGACGCCGGCATCGAGCGCAGCGACGTGCAGGCCGTGTGGTGCGGCATCTACTACCAGTTCACCGGTCTCGGAGGGCCGGCCGCCGCCGACCCGCTGAAGATGTACGGCATCCCCGTTACCCGGGTGGAGAACTACTGCGCGAGCGGCATGGACGCATTCCGCAACGCCTGCTTCGCCGTGGCCGCCGGCGTCTACGACATCGTGCTCGCCTGCGGGGTCGAGAAGATCACCGACCAGGGCAGCCGAGGCTTGCCCAACGTGCGCGAGGGCGCCCATCCCTTCCTGCCGCCGGCCAGCGCCCCGGCGCTGTTCGCGATGGCCGCAACGCGCTGTTTCTCGGTCCACGGGTGGACGAAGGAGGACCTCGCGCGCGTCGCCGTGAAGAACCACGCCAACGGCGCCCGCCATCCCAAGGCCCATTTTCGCCGAGAGATCACGATGGAAGACGCCTTGCGCGCGCCCGACATCGCCTATCCGCTCGGACGGTTCGACTGCTGTGCCGTCTCCGACGGGGCGGCCGCGGTCATCGTCACACGCCCGGAGATCGCCCGCACCATGGCCCACAAGGACGACTTCGTCGCCGTCAAGGCAAACGGTCTGGCGGTGACCACGGCGCAACCGATGTACAAACCGGGATTCGACTATCTCGGGTTCCCCGCCACGCAGGGGGCGGCGCGGATGGCCTACGAGGAGGCAGGAATTGCCGACCCCTTCGAAGAGATCGACCTTGCGGAGGTGCACGACTGCTTCACGATCACGGAGCTGCTGAACTACGAGGATCTCGGCTTCTGCAAGAAGGGCGACGGCGCCGCCTTCGTGCGCGACGGTCTGTCGGCCGCAGAGGGCCCGCTTCCGGTCAACCCAAGCGGCGGGCTCAAGTCGTTCGGGCATCCGATCGGGGCGACGGGGTGTCGGATGATCGGTGAGGTGACGCGCCAATTACAAGGTCGAGCCGAGGGCGTGCAAGTGCGCGATCCAGAGCTGGGGCTGGCCCACAACCTCGGCGGCCCCGGTGCCGTCTGCTCGGTAACGATTCTCGGCCGCAACGACACGCTCTAGCGCATTCAGGGCGCGCCGGGACTCCGTGTCCAGTTCTGGTATATTTTTGCGCCGAAACGCGGATGTAGTTCAGTGGTAGAACGAGAGCTTCCCAAGCTCTAGACAAGGGTCCGATTCCCTTCATCCGCTCCATTCTCCCCTTGCCTCCTGATTGCCCACCGAGGTCGGCGCCGGCGAACAACACCGTCCCATCGCCCATGCAACCAGCGTCCCACTGCGCATGTGGGACTTGAGTCGGTAAGTAGTTTTGGGGGCTGACGTGCGGTGACTCTGCGCGCACAATGCGCCTCGGTGAGTGTCTAGCCCGCCGCCTAGTTCGTTCATAGGAGAGCGACCACAGCGCCTTCGAGCCGGGCCTGGTGCGCGAACCTCAACATACGGCCATGCACGGAGGAGACCGGGACATGAGTGGACACAAACGACTGAGGGTATCCATCGCCGCCTTCCTAACGGGGATGCTGTCGCTTCTCACCGCGGGCGTCGGGCATGCCGACGACATCTACAACAATGTGGACGCCAGTATCGACGCCACCGTCGAGCAGATGAACCTTACGGCCGGCGGCACGCACGGATCCACGACCCTCCTGGTGGACCAGACGGGTTCGGGGAGGACCCCTGCCGATGGGAAGTCCGGCTGCAACTTCACGGGCAGCACCAGGCTCGAGGTTTCCGTGAACACGAGTGCTCCGGCGGTCGCGACCGTAAGCCCGACCTCCCTGACCTTCGACTCGTGCAGCGATAGCTTCGTCCTCGACCTCACCCCGAGGACGGCCGGCACGACGCACCTGACCCTCACGCAGACGTTCAACAACACGGGCGCCACGTTCAACTTGGCACCGGCTGCGTTCGACGTCGTTGTTTCGGCGCCCCCGGCTCCGGCGAACACCCCCCCGACGCTGAACCTGCCGGCCGGTGCGGGCGCAGCGGCCACGACGGTGCCAGGGCGGTTGGCAGCAGCCGCCGGCACGCGTGGACTGGAGGAGAACAGTTCGCGGATCAGCGCCAGCTTGGGCTGCACGCCGGCGTTGCCGGAGTCGAGCTGCAGCGCGCGGCTGTAGGCCTGGCTGGCAAGCTTGGCATAGACGTCGCCGAGGTTTTCGTGCGCGGTGGCGTAGCTCGGATTGGTCCGGATAGCCATTTCGAGGGCGGCCCGCGCCTTGTCGAACTGAGCCTGGCCGGCGTACAGCACCGCGAGGTTGTTGTACGGCTCCGGCAGTTCCGGATAGTCCTCGGTGAGTTTCTGGAAGGTGCCGATCGCGTCGTTGGTCTTGCCCGACTCGGTCTGGATCACGCCCTTCATGAACCGCATCTGCGGGTCCTTGGGCTTGGACGCCAGGTACTGGTCGGCCTTGGTCAGCGCTTCAGCC
>JBKKBZ010000073.1:0-38574 GCA_046713235.1 Actinomycetota bacterium
CCAGGGGCAGGCTCGGCTCGTGGGTGGGGGGTACGCGAAGCTGCCGACAAATTTACTGACCGTCGCCCAAATCGGTCTGAAGACCCTTCTCTACACGCCGTAGAGAAGTGACCCGGCCGCGGCGTACCGCAGCGGCGCTCCTTGCCGTCGTTCTCGCCGTATCGCTTCCCGTCACGGGCGGTTCGCTCATCGATTCCGGTGGCGCCGACGCCGTGGGGCGCGGGCTCAACTCGCCCGGTGCCGGACCGGTGATGCAGCCGGTCGCCGCGCCGGCCCGCGTCGCACGTGTTGCGGTGGTACCCGGGTCGCCCGAAGCAGAGGCGTGGGGGATCGGCATGAGCAACGATCTCCGCTTCGGAGGCATCGCCGAGTTCGGTCAGGTCGTTCTGCTCCGCTATACGCGCGGGACCGGTTGGCGCGTCGATGGGCCCCCGCTCGACGCAGAAGGAAGGCCGACGACGACCGCCCTTTCCTCGCTATCGATGGCAGACAACGGCGAAGGCTGGGCCGTGGGCGATTTCGGCCAGACCTTTCACCGCCCCCCCGGCGGGGCGTGGCGCCTGGCGGTTGACTCGGCGGTCACCGACGTGCCCCTGTATTCGGTCTCGATCAAGCGCGACTCCGCCGGCGTTTACGGGTACGCGGTCGGCGCCGATCTCACGATCCTTCGGCTCGAGGGCGGACGGTGGGTCGTGGACTCCGGAGCGCGGGGGATCGCCCCCGCGGGCGCGGTTCCCGAGCTGGTGTCGGTGGCTACCGTCTCCAGGGACGCCGCTTGGGCCGTTACGAACTACACCTCAGACCGCCTTCTGATCTTCGAGCGGAGTAACGGCGTGTGGTCCCGAAGGACTACCGGGCGCGCGATCTTCGACGCGCCGCCGGCGCCGGTCGGCGGTGAAGGACCGGGGACCGTCGTTCGTTACGCGCGCGGGTCGGCGATCGCCGCCTTAGGGAACACCACCTGGGTCACAGGAGAGATGGAGCTCGCCGAGCCTCTTGCGCCGCCGGGCGGAGATCTCACCCGTCCGTTCGCCATCCGACTTGGTCTCGGAGACGACGTGACGGCATTCTGCCCGCGGATCTACAGGCTTTCGAGCCGGGGCGTGACGACCACGGTTCCCGTGTGCGACGAGCCGTTCCCCTTCGCAACCGGAAACCTACCGGCCTTGGCGGTCGTTCCCGGTGCCGTGTTTGCCGGAGGGTGGGGTCTCTTTCGTTTCGACGGCTCGCGCTGGCGGCGCGAACCGAACACCGTCGGGCACGTCGCGTCGGGGGCGTTTCACTCGGCTACCGAAGGATGGGTCGCCACGAGCGGGGACAATACCGTCGGCGGCGGCCTCGTCGTGGCCTCGTCTACCGCCCTCGGACATTGGACGTCCTCCCCTGAGCCGGCGCGCGTGCGCCGGTGGCCCCAGCCGGCCGTCGAACCCCTGGAGTCGGTGGCCGTAGCTCCCGGCGGGCTCGGAGCCGTTGCGGTCGGGAGATCGGGCACGATCCTGCGCCTCAGCGGCGACACGGGCTGGGAGCGGGAGCGCTCCCCTACGCGGGAGCATCTCCACGCGGTTGCGTGGTCGTCCCCCGAAGAGGCCTGGGCCGTCGGCGGAGGGGCCGCAGTCGTGCGGCGCGGGCGGGCCGGCTGGCGGACCGACCCCGCTTCAGGACGGCTCGGGGTGCTGCCGCTCTATGCGGTTGCGTTCGCCTCGCCCGACCGTGGTGTCGCCGTCGGCGCCGCCGGAGTCATCCTCCGGTACGACGGTCTGAGCTGGACCCGCGACCTCGCGTCCGGCCGGCTGACCAAGGCCGACCTAAACGCCGTGGTCCCCGCCGGGACAGGTTTTATCGCGGCCGGATCGGGCGGCACCGTGCTCGAGCTCGGCCCGGCGGGCTGGCGGCGCGTTCGCGACCTCGACGGGCGCCTGCCGTACGGCGGCTCGGGCAAGGTGGTGTCCTTTCTGTCCGCGACTTCCCTGGCGGACGGCACCGTTTACCTCGGGGGCAGCCGCGGGGTCATCGTCCGCCGCCGGTCCGGAGACCCCTTCCGGATGCACGAGCTTCCACCCCTGGAGGGGTCGGTCACGGCGATCGCCGTGCGGCCGGATCCCGGCGGGCGGGACACCGTGCTGGCCGCCGTCGGAACGCAGGAGAGCCGCTATGCGGGGGACAACCTGTCCAACGCCGTGGGGTGGCTCTTCGCCGGGGGACCCGACGGATGGCGCGATCTCTCCCTCGGGATCTCGCGTGGGATCACCGCCGCCTCGGATGCTCCGGCGCTCCGGGATCCCGTGCACGGTGTGGCCTTCGACCCGGCAGGCCGTGCGTGGGCCGCCGGAGGCTACCCGCCCGACACGCTCACCGGGCTCGGTCATCTTCGGGCAGATGGATCGAGCTCGGTGTGGCGCGTCGCGCTTGAGGGGCTTCCCGAGCGATCCCCCTCCGAAGCCGAAGCCGGGATCGTGGTCCCGCGCGGCGGCATCTCCTTTGCGTTCGTTGGCGACACCGCATGCGCCTCCGGACTGTGCTCCGCCGCCATCGGGGCCGGACCCCGAAGCGACGTCGTGATGAAGGGGGCGCTCGAGTCGATCGTGCGCGCTACCCGGGATGGCGTCCGCTTCGTAGTCCACGGCGGGGATCTGCGGCGCAACGGGTTTCCCGATGAGCTTGAGCCGGTGCGCGACGCCTTGGGCGCGTTGCCGGTGCCGGCTTTCGGCGTGCTGGGCGACCGGGATCTGTTCTCGGGGATCGGACCGAGCCTCAGCGACGAGCAGTCGGGACTCGCGCCCTCGAACGGCTATGCCCTTGATGTATTTGCCGGCGCGCCGGGACCGTGGGGAAGCACTACCGCTCCGCCCGGCTTCCGCGCCATTGCGGAGAACACATCGGGGCGGGCGGCCACGCATTATGCCTTCGACGTGATGGGTGCGAGCGCCCCCGCGCTACGCGTCATCGCCCTCGATACGTCTCGCATCCCGCTCGCGGGGTCGGCCGCCGATCAGAACCCTCTCGAGGATCAGGTTGCCTGGCTCGCCAGAGTGCTCCGCGAGGCAGAGGACCGGGGCATCCCAACGGTCGTGACGATGCATCAGCCGCTCGTCCTCCCGGCTAGCACCGCCGCCGACGCGGCGGCGGTTACGGTGGCACTCACCGCGAATGGGGCGGACCTGGTTCTGGCCGCGCACGAGCGTCGGAACCGGATGCTCACGGCGCCGGCAGCGGGCGTCCCCGGAGCCGTGCCGGTGGGAATCTTTGGATCGGGCGGCAGCCCTCTCCAGGCCGACTGGCAGCCGGTACGCGGCGCCTACCACGCGTGGCAACTCGTGACCGTTCGCCGGCCGGGTTCGCCCGGTGTCGCCGGCACTGGGGACGGCGTCGAGGTCCGTTCGATCCCAGTAGCGGAGTCGATTGCCCTCGACGCCCGGGATGGGCGGGGGGCGACGGCCGGAGGCGCGCTTCGGTTTGAGGCCTTGCTACGGCTTCCCGACGTCGGCGGTGCGTCGTCCGACGGGTCGTCCTGGCAGGCGGCCGAGGGGCGTGCCACCTACATACGCGCGCCGTTTCCTGCTCGATGCTCGGCCGGATCACCCGAAGGGCCGGGCTGCACGCCGGCCGACGTCGCCGAGCCCTACGTTCGCTTCGTGAGTGAGACCCCTGAGGTCGCCGCTTTCGTCCGCGAGGATCCCGCGGCTCCCGGAAAGCCGTTCCTTGATGCCGGCGGCGGCCTCGTTGCAGACGCTCGCGGTGGGTTCCTTTGCACGTTGCGGGCGGGGACCGCGGTGGTTCGCGTCGAGTCCGGGTACCTCGCCGCTCGGGTCCCGGTGAAGGTGACCGCGGGGTCGGGCCCATGCGCCGACGCAAGGTCGCCGGGCGACGGTCCGATAGAGAGAGGCGCTCCCGAGGCGCGCGTGTTGGACCGGAGGGCAGAAGAAGACGCCCCCGGATACGCGGCCCGCAAGCCCCCGGAAAGCGCCACGGCGATCACGGCCGTGCCTCCTCCTCTGGTCAACCCCGCTCCGGCGCCGCGGGCCGGCGGCGCTATGCGCAGGGAAGAGCGTGAACTCGCGCCGGACTCAGCGCAGTCGGACCCGGATGCATCCGTCGCCGAGATGCGGGCCCACGAACGGCCCGAGCGATCCCGAAGCTGGGCGATGACGGCGCGACACCGGCGGGAGGAATGGTCGATGACGCAAGCGTGGCTCGCGCTGGGCGCCCTGTCGATGCTCGCCTTCGTGGGGGCGACGGTCGCGGCCCGTCGGGTTCGCGGCGCCCCCGCTCGTGCGTACTCCTCTCGGCGCTGATATCTGCGGTTACGCCTCGAACTTGTATCCCAGCCCCCGGATGGTCAGCAGATGACGGGGGCGGCGAGGATCGGCCTCGATCTTGTGGCGCAGCCGCCGGATGTGCACGTCCAGGGTCCGCGTGTCCCCGAAGTAGTCTTGGCCCCAGACATCGGCGATGAGCGAATCCCTCGTGCAGAGGCGGCCCCGGCGCCGGAGGAGGATCTGAAGCAACAGGAACTCTTTCGGGGGAACCGAAACCGGCGATCCATCCACCCGAACCTCGTGCCGCTCGACGTCGAGGGCTACCGGTCCGGCCGACAAGACCGCGACGGGGTCCTCGGTGCGCCGCGGGGCGGAGCGGCGGAGCACGGTTCTGACCCGGGCGACCAGTTCGGCCATCCCAAACGGTTTGGTGACGTAGTCGTCGGCACCCAGTTCCAGGGCAAGGACCTTATCGGTTTCGGTTTCGCGAGCACTCACGATGATCACGGGTGTAGGTCCTTCGCTCCGGATGGCGCGACAGACGTCGACGCCCGAGATCTCGGGCAGCATGAGATCGAGCAGGACGAGGTCGGGGCGCTCGCGGCGGAAGTCCTCCAGGCCGGACCGCCCGTCCCGGGCGACGCGACAGGAGAAGCCTTCGCGCTCCAATGCATAGCGCACGGTGTCGGCGAGCGTCGGCTCGTCCTCGACGATGAGTACCCTGGAGCTGCCGGTTCTCAGCATTGAGGCTCAATCTTTCGCGAATCACGAGACGCTGTGGTGGAATGGGCGTGAATTCTTCGTGAATCGACCAAGCTCCGCACTCAAGGTTCTCGTCGTCGAAGACGACCCCACCATGGCCGAGATGGTGGCCTACAACCTGGGCCGCCAAGGCCTCGAGGTGGAGGTCGTTTCCGACGGCCGTCTCGGGCTTCGCCGTGCGCGCGAGGCCTCGACCTCCCTGCTCATCGTCGATCTCATGTTGCCGGGGCTGGACGGTCTGCAGCTGGCCGGCGATGCGCGCCGGGCGCGTCCGGACCTTCCGATTCTCATCCTGACGGCGCGGGGGGAGGAGGACGTCAGGCTCAAGGGCTTCGAGTCCGGGGCGGACGACTTTCTCACGAAGCCGTTCTCCATGGAGGAGCTCATCGCTCGCGTCAAGGCGTTGCTTCGGCGGTGGAAGCATTCCTCCGAGCTGCCCGACGTGACCGACGATCTTGCGTTCGGGGATCTGCGGTTGGCTACGCGGGACCTTCGCTGCTGGATCGCGGAGAATGAGGTCGAGCTGCGGCCGAAGGAGTTCGGGCTTCTCGTTGCGCTGGCTTCCGAACCGGGCCGGCTGTTTACACGGCTCGAGCTCGCTCAGCGCGTGTGGGGTTACGCATATCTGGCCAACACGAGGACGATCGACACGCACGTGAAGAACCTGCGGCGGAAGGTCGAGGACCGCTCGGCGTTTACCTTCCTCGAGACCGTGCGCGGAGTGGGCTACCGGTTCCGGGTGCGCCCGAAGGGCGGCGCGTGAGCAGGACAATCCGCGATCAGCTTCTTCGCTCCCATGTGTTCGGAGGCGCTGGTGCTGTAGTCGTTGCGACGGCGTCTGCGCTTTTGCTGCCGTTGTGGGCGGCCTTGCTCGCCGTCGCGATAGTGATCGGAATTCTGACTTTCGTGGCTGCGAGGACCTCGGGGCGGTTGACGTCCGGCGTCGCGGCGCTGCCGCTGCTCGTTCGCAGGGGGGTGGAACGCGCGCCGGGTCGCCGGGACCCCGTCGAGGCTCCAACCGATGTCTATCGCGTTGCGCGAGAAGTCGGAACCTACGCGCGAGAGATCGCCGACCGCGCTGAAGGTGCCGTGGCCGACGTGACGCTCAGGGAGGAGATCCTTTCGTCGCTGTCGGAGGGCGTGCTTCTCGTCGAGGCGGACGGCGCTCTCGCCTATGCGAATGCGGCGGCCGAACGCCTTCTCGGTGGATCGAAATCGCTGCCGCCTCACGTCATGGAGGAGGGCAGCCACGAGATCTCGGTTCATCATCCCGCCGCGCGCGACCTTCGTGTGGTCACGACGATGGTGGGAGGAAACCGGAAGCTGACCGTCGTTCAGGACGTCACCGGCATCCGGCGAATCGAAGCGATACGACGCGATTTCGTCGCCGACGCCTCGCACGAGCTCAAGACGCCCGTCGCTTCCATCCTGGCCACGGCGGAGACGCTCGAGGTGGCCGCGCGCGAGGATCCCGGGCGTATCGCATCGTTCACCGGCGCTCTGGTCGCGGAGTCGAGGCGGCTGGCCCATTTGATCGGCGATCTGTTGGACCTGGCGCGGTTCGAGCAAAGCCCGTCCCCGGTTGCCGCAAGGGTGGCGCTCGGCGCGGTGCTACGGCGCTCGGCGCAGGCAGTCGAAACGACGGCCGGGTTGGGCGCCGGGGAGGTCTCCGTCCAGGCAGCGGAGATCGATGTCGCCGGCAGCGATGAGGATCTCGAGCTTGCGTTCCGGAATTTGGTCGAGAACGCGGTCCGCCACGGCGCGCCGCCGGTGGTCGTGCGCGCGACGACCCGCGGCCGCCATGCGGTGGTCACGGTCGCAGACTCGGGCCCGGGCATCCCCGCGAAGGATCTTCCCCGGCTCTTCGAACGCTTCTACCGGGTGGACAAGGCCCGATCACGCGAGACCGGCGGGACTGGGCTCGGCCTCGCGATCGTCCGCCACATCGTCGAGCGCCACGGCGGAAACGTGCGGGCCGAGAGCATCCTGGGCGAGGGAGCCCGGTTCATCGTGACGCTGCCGCTCGGGCCGGCGGCGGGCGCCTCAGAATTCAGGTAGTGGCCCGGCCCGACGGCTCGCAAGAAGGCGGCTTGATTCGCGGCGACCCAACGGCGTAGACTTATTTGTGAAATGATTCACAAGCCCACATCCGGCTTCGACGCCGTCGTCGTCGGCGGAGGTCCCGGAGGGGCGACCGCCGCGTTTCATCTCGCGCGTAGGGGCTTTCGGACCCTGGTCGTCGACAAAGCTACCTTCCCGCGCGAGAAGGTTTGCGGTGACGGCCTGACGCCGAGGGCCGTCCGGCCGCTCCTCGCGATGGGGATCGACACCGATGGGCCGGAATGGGCTCGCGTCGACGGCCTGCGCATCGTCGGCGGGGGCGTGACCCTCGACCTTCCGTGGCCGGTCCTGTCCGCGTTTCCGGACTACGGTCTCGTCCGGACCCGCCTCGACTTCGACAGCGTGCTCCTCGATGCGGCGCGCAAGGCCGGCGCCACAGTGTGGGAAGCAACGGAGGCCGTGTCGGCGGTCGTGGAGAAGGGGGCGGTTACCGGAGTCGACCTGCGCCGCGAGGACGGCGAGGAGCTTCGGGTGTTGGCGCCGGTGACGATCGCAAGCGACGGGGCTGCCAGCCGGCTCGGGCTCTCCCTCGGCGGGCGCAGGCTCGACGAGCGCCCGATGGCGGTGGCCGTGCGCGCCTACTACCGGTCCCCGCGCCACACGATCCGCTTCTTCGAGAGCTACCTGGAGCTTTGGCGGGGCAAGGATCTTCTGCCCGCGTACGGATGGATCTTTCCCCTGCCGGATGGAACCGTGAACGTGGGATTGGGGCTGTTGAACACCAGCCCGCACTTCAAAACTGTGGACTACCGGCGCTTGCTCACCGACTGGCTGGCGGGGTTCCCGCCGGACTGGGGGTTCGCGCCGGAGAACCGTGTCGGCAAGGTGCGGGGCGGTCCGCTGCCGATGGGGTTCAACCGCGCGCCGCTCGGCTGGCCCGGGCTGATGCTCGTCGGCGACGCCGCCGGGATGGTCAACCCGTTCAACGGCGAGGGAATCGCCTACGCGATGGAAACCGGCGAGATCGCCGGTGAGGTGGCGGCCGACACCCTGGCCGCCGGTGGCGACCCGCGTCTGCTCCGCGCCTACCCGGAGCGTCTGGCCGACGCCTATGAGGGCTACTTCGTGCTGGGCCGGATCTTCGCGCGGCTGATCGGGGACGCTCGCGTCATGGGTGCGCTCACGCGATTTGGCCTCCCGCGGCGACGCCTGATGGCGTTTGCGTTCAAGGTGCTCGGCAACCTCGTCGAGCCGCGCGGCGGGGGGGCCGAAGACCGGTTCGTCAACGCGCTGTGCAGGCTCGCCCCACCGCTGGCGAAGATGGTCGGATGAAGCCGCCGCGCGCGGTTTGCCTCTCCGGGTGGCGCCTCCCTATCGTGAGCCCGGCCCGCAAGCGAAGGAGTTCACGTGCTCGCTGATTACCTTCCGATCGCGATGCTCCTGGGCTTGTCCGCTCTATTCGGGCTCGCGTCGCTGTGGGTGTCCTCAAAGCTCGGGCATCCGCAGCGCCCCACGCCGGCGAAGCTCCAGCCGTACGACTGCGGGATCACGTCGGTGCATACCCAGAGCGAGCCGTTCCCGGTCAAGTTCTATCTCATCGCGATGTTGTTCATCATCTTCGACGTCGAGGTCGTTTTTCTCTATCCGTGGGCCGTCGTCTTCCGCGAGATGGGCCTGTTCGGGCTCGGGGAGATGGGCTTCTTCGTCGGTCTGCTCTTTGCCGCGTATGTCTACCTGTGGCGCAAGGGAGCCTTCGATTGGGACGACACCGGCGAGATGCGCCGCCGGTACGTCGATCGCGAGATGCGGATCCTCGAGAGGGCAAGCTGATGGCCATCGACGAGAACATGCCCTCGGGCATTCTCCTCACGCAGATGACGAAGTTCGTCAACTGGGCGCGGGCCGGCTCGCTCTGGCCGGCTACGTTCGGCCTGGCCTGCTGCGCTATCGAGATGATGGCGACCGGAGCGTCGCACCACGATCTCGCGCGCTTCGGCATGGAGGTGTTCCGCGCATCTCCGCGCCAGGCCGATCTGATGATCGTCGCCGGCCGTGTCTCTCAGAAGATGGCGCCGGTCCTGCGTCAGATCTACGACCAGATGGCCGAGCCCAAGTGGGTCATCTCGATGGGCGTCTGCGCCTCGGCCGGCGGGATGTTCAACAACTACGCGATCGTGCAAGGCGTCGACCAGATCGTGCCGGTGGACGTTTACCTCGGCGGCTGCCCGCCGCGGCCCGAGCAGTTGATGGACGCGATCCTCCGCCTCCACGAGAAGATCCGCAGCGGCCCGTTGGTGAAAGGGTAAAGAGAGTGGACGAGCGCCTCGCCCGACTCTGCGCCGAGGCTCGTGAGCGTTTTCACGAGCGGATCTCGGAGCCGGTGGAGCAGTTCACCGAGGTGTCGGTGGACGTGCAGCGCGAGGCGCTGGCCGACGTGGCGCGATTCTTCCGGGACGAAGGCACGTTTGAGTTGCTCGCCGACTTGTCGTGCGTGGACTTGCTCGGAGTCGTCCCGTCCGAGCGCCGGTTTCTCGTTGCGCTGCACCTGTACTCGTTCGCCCGCAACCTCAGGCTGCGGCTGCGGGTGTCGATCCCGGAGGGTGACGAAACCTGCCCGTCGGTCGTCGGGGTCTGGCCGACGGCGAACTGGCACGAGCGCGAGGTGTACGACTTCTTCGGCCTCCGGTTCGAAGGCCATCCCGATCTGCGGCGGATTCTGATGCCGGAGGACTGGGAGGGGCACCCCCAGCGTAAGGACTATCCGCTCGGTGGTACCAGCGTTCAGTACCACGGAGCACAGGTGCCGCCTCCCGACGTTCGCCGCCAGCCGCAGACGACGACGGGTTACCCCGGGAGGATCGCGTGAGCGTCCGGGAAGTCTTTGCAGGCGGCTCCGACTGGGAACAGGTGGTTTCCGGTGCGACCGAGGACACCCTCGTCATCAACATGGGACCGCAGCACCCATCCACGCACGGCGTGCTCCGGCTCGTGCTCGAGCTCGACGGCGAGACCGTCTTGTCCTGCCGGCCGGTAATCGGCTACCTCCACACCGGGATTGAGAAAAACATCGAAGTGCGAAACTGGACCCAGGGGGTGACCTTCGTCACCCGCATGGATTACCTGGCTCCGTTTCACAACGAGCTGGCGTATTGCTTGTCTGTCGAGCGCCTGCTCGGCACCGAGGCACCCGAGCGTGCGCAGACGATCCGCGTGCTGCTCTGCGAACTCAACCGAATCTCGTCGCATCTCGTGTGGCTGGCGACGAGCGGGATGGAGTTGGGCGCCCTCTCGGTGATGTTGTACGGATTCCGCGAGCGTGAGGTGATTCTAGATCTGTTCGAGATGATCACAGGCCTGCGCATGAACCATGCCTACATCCGTCCCGGGGGCCTCATCCAAGACCTTCCCGCACAGGCGCCCGAAGCCGTTCGCGCGTTCTGCTCGGACTTTCTTAGAAAGGTCGATGAGTACGAGACGCTGCTCTCCGCCAACCCGATCTGGATGGAGCGCAACAGGGGCATCGGTGTTCTGGACGCTGCGTCGGCGGTCGCTCTCGGCGTGACCGGCCCGGTTCTTCGGGCGGCCGGCGTCCGGCACGATTTGCGCGTCGCGCAGCCGTACTCCGGGTACGAGCAGTACGATTTCGAGGTGCCGGTGGCCGATACGGCCGACGCGTACGGCCGGTACGTCGTGAGGATCGCCGAGATGCGCGAGTCCGTGCGCATCGTGCGCCAAGCGCTCGACCGGCTGAAGCCGGGACCGGTGATGGTGGAAGACCCCAAGATCGCATGGCCGGCCCGGCTTGCGCTCGGCCCCGACGGTATGGGCAACGCCCAGGACTACATTCGCACGATCATGGGTGAGTCCATGGAGTCGCTCATCCATCACTTCAAGCTCGTGACGGAAGGATTTAAGGTGCCGGCCGGGCAGACCTACGTAGCCGTGGAGTCGCCCCGCGGAGAGCTCGGCTATCACGTGCTCTCGGACGGGGGAACACGTCCTTGGCGCGTTCACGTTCGCGATCCGAGCTTCGCGAATCTCCAGGCGCTGCCGGCCATGGTGGAAGGTGGACTCGTTGCCGACGTCGTTGCGGCCCTCGCCAGCGTGGATCCCGTGATGGGAGGTGTGGACCGCTGAGCGACCCCGTTCGTAGCTCCCGGCCGTTGCCCGCGGCACCTCCGCTGACCACCGAAACCGTGGCCGCGATGCATCGGCTCATGGGCCGCTATCCGGAGCCGCGCAGCGCGCTGCTGCCCATGCTGTATCTCGTCCAGGCGGAGCACGGATACGTGTCTCGTGAGGGTATGGGCGAGATCGCGGGGCTTCTCGAGCTCTCCAAGGCCGAGGTCGCCGCCGTGGCCACCTTCTACACCATGTTCAAGCGCTCCCCCTGCGGGCGCTGGCTCGTGTCGGTGTGCACGAACGTGTCCTGCGACCTCGCCGGCGGCTCGAAGATCTTCGCGTGGCTGCAGGAGCAGCTCGGTGCCGAGGCGCTGGAAGCAACTAGGGACGGCCAGTTCACGATCGAAGAGGTGGAGTGCCTCGCGGCCTGCGACGGGGCCCCGGCGGTTCAGGTCAACTACGAAAACTACGAACGGATGACCATTGACGGCATGCAGCATTTGGTCGCGGCCCTGCGCGGGGGATTCGCGCCTCCTCCGACGCGCGGTGAGGTGCCGGCGCCCTCGCCCGAAGTCCATCGCCGTCTCTCATGCGTGGAGGCGGGGCCGTGACCGCCCAGACCCACGTCGTCACCGCGCGGTTCGCAACCGGCAACGGCGACCGGCTGGACGGCTTTCTGCAGACCGGTGGCTACGATGGCCTTCGCGCTGCGCTGGCGTTGGCTCCGGAGGAGATCATCGAGATCGTGAAGGCCTCCGGGCTGCGTGGCCGCGGAGGCGCCGGCTTTCCCACCGGCGCGAAGTGGGGGTTTCTTCCGCGCGACCGCAAGCCGTCCTACGTCGTGTGCAACGCCGACGAAGGCGAGCCGGGGACGTTCAAGGATCGCGAACTCATGGAGCGTGACCCGCACCAACTGATCGAGGGCATTGCGATCGCGTCCTTCGCGATCGGCGCGCAGACCGCGTTCATCTATCTGCGCGGCGAGCTTGCCTTTGCCGGCCGACAGCTGGAGCGCGCGATCGCGGAGGCCTACGATGCCGGGTATCTCGGGAAGCGTGTTGCCGGAAGCGACTTCTCACTCGACCTAATCCTCCATCGTGGAGCCGGCGCGTACATCTGCGGAGAGGAAACCGCGCTCCTGGAGTCCCTCGAGGGAAAGCGCGGGCAGCCGCGGCTTCGGCCCCCGTTCCCCGCGACCCACGGCCTGTACGGCCGGCCGACGGTGATCAACAACGTCGAGACGCTGGCCACGGTGCCGCACATTCTCAAGAACGGCGCGGAGTGGTTCACGGGCCTGGGTACGGAGAGATCGTCGGGGACCAAGATGTTCAGCCTCTCCGGCGACGTTCGGCGGCCCGGAAATTACGAGGCGCCGATGGGCATCGCCGCGCGAGAGGTCATCGAAGGTTTCGGCGGAGGGATCCTCGAGGGCCGGAAGCTGAAGGCGTTCACGCCGGGAGGATCGTCGACGCCGTATCTGACCGCTGAGAATCTCGACGTCGCGCTGGATTTCGAGTCGATCGCGGCGGCCGGTTCCCTCCTCGGCACCGGCGCGATCATCGTGCTCGCCGAAGACGCATGCATCGTGCGCGCAACCTGGCGCTTCACAAAGTTTTACGAGCACGAGTCCTGCGGGAAGTGCACGCCCTGCCGGGAGGGCTGTTACTGGCTGGCGCACGTTCTCGGTCGCATCGAGCGCGGTGAGGGACGCGAGGAGGACCTCAATCTCCTCACCGGCGTGTCGAACAACATTCTCGGCCGCTCGTTCTGCGCCCTCGGCGACGGGGCCGCATCACCGATCTTGTCCAGCGTGAAGTATTTCCGCGACGAGTACGCCGAGCACATCCGCAAGAAGGGGTGCCCCTTTGAGCGCTGACGTCACGCTGACGATCGACGGGCGCGAGCTTACGGTGCCCTCCGGCACGCTGGTGATTCGAGCGGCCGAACGCCTCGGTATATACGTGCCGCGGTTCTGCGACCATCCGTATCTCGAGCCGCTCGGGGCCTGCCGGCAGTGCCTCGTCGAGATCGAGGGTCAGCGAAAGCCTCTCACGTCGTGCACCACCCCGGTTGCCGCCGGCATGGTCGTGAAGACCCAGTTCACGTCCCAGATAGCCGAGGATGCCCAGCGCGGTGTGTTGGAGCTGCTGCTCATCAACCATCCGCTCGACTGCCCGGTGTGCGACAAGGGCGGGGAGTGCCCGCTCCAGGACCAGGCGCTCGCATACGGACCCGGCGCCAGCAGATTCGTCGAGCCCAAACGCCGTTTCGTCAAGCCCGTGCCGGTCTCGCCTCTGGTGTTCCTCGATCGGGAACGCTGTGTTCTGTGCGCGCGCTGTACGCGGTTCGCGAACGAGATTTCCGGTGACCCGTTCATCGAGCTTTTCGAGCGCGGGGCACTCGAGCAAGTCGCGATCTTCGAGGACGAGCCCTACAACAGCGTGTTCAGCGGCAACGTGATTCAGATTTGTCCGGTCGGGGCACTCACGAGCGCGAACTTCCGCTTTCGAGCGCGCCCCTTCGACATGACCTCCGCGCCTTCCGTATGCGGGCACTGCGCGAGCGGGTGCAACCTCACGATCCAGGAGCGGCGAGGCGACGTTGTGCGCGTGCTCGCGCGGGACAACCCCGATGTCAACGAAGACTGGTCGTGCGACAAGGGCCGGTTCGGTCACGCGTATGTCGAGCACCCCGACCGTGTCCGCGAACCTTTGATCCGGAAGGAAGGCGTGCTTGTCGCCGTTTCGTGGGCGGAAGCCGTTCGCACCGTCGCGGAGCGCGTCGATACGGCACGCCGAACGGGGGGAATCGCCGTGCTGACCGGTGATCGCTTGCCGGATGAAGATGCCTACGCCCTGTCGCGGTTTGCGCGGACTGTGCTCGGAACCAACGATGTCGACCATCGCCTCCGCCCCGGAACGACGGAGGAAACGGCGGTGCTCTCGCAACTCGCCTCGGCAGCGCCGGTTACCTATGCCGACGTCGAGAAGGCCCGCCTCGTGATCGTTGCAGGTCTCGATCCCCGAGAAGAGTCTCCGATTCTCTTCCTTCGACTTCGAAAGGCCATGCGGAAGGGCGTTCCAATCGTCGAGTTGCAGCCACGCAGAACGGCGCTGGCGCGCTCTGGGGCTCGCTCGATCCGGTGCACACCAGGCAGCGAGGCCGACGTGCTGCTCGCGGCGGCGTCGCTCCTCGGCGCGCGCGCGCAGGCGTGGATGCCTTCGGAGCCGCGGCCGAGCGTTACGTCCCTGCTGGAGCGGTGCGGGGCGGACGCCGAACACGTTCGCGCGCTCGCGGGTCTCCTTCAGGAGGCGGGCTCCGGCACGGTGGTTCTCGCCGGCGAGCGCCTGGCGCTGTCGCCGGGTGCGCTGTCGGCCGCTTACAACCTCGCGGGGAGACTGGGGGCTCGATTCGCCCGCGTCGGTCGCAAGGCCGGAGCCGCTGGGGCGCTCTGGGCCGGATTGATGCCGGACCTCTTGCCGGGAGGCCGGCGCGTATCCGATCAGTCTGCGCGAGTTGAGGTGGAGGCGGCGTGGAAGGCGGCGGTGCCGGCAACCGTGGGCCGCGACGGGCGTGCGATTCTGGAGGCGGCGGCCGCGGGGATACTCGGGTTGCTCTTTTGTCCGGCAGTGGATCCCGCGTCCGACACACCGGATGCAACGCTGGGCTCGCGTGCCCTCAGTAGCCCCACCTTCGTTGTCACCAGCGACATACTCATGAGCCCCACGGCGCGTGCGGCCGACGTCGTCCTCCCGGCTGCCGCGATCCCCGAGCGCGCGGGAACGTTCACCGACTGGGAGGGACGAGCCCAGCCCTTCAGCCGGGCGATTCCCGCGGCCGGCCTTTGCGAACCGGACTGGAGCATTCTCGCGATGATCGCCGCAGAGTGCGGGTTTCCTTTCCCGCGTTCGACACAGGAGATTCATCGGGAAATGCGAGCGCTGGCACGACCGCCGGCTTCGCCGGCGGTCGTGCCGACCCCCGAAGGCGGCAACGCGACCCGGGACGAGCACTACGGCTTCGTTCTGGTCAGCTACCCCTTGTTGCTCGACGCGGGAACGATGCTCGCAGGAGCCGGCGCGCTCATGGCCACCGCCGAGCCGGCATTCATCGAGCTCAACGCGCGCGACGCCGCAAGAATCGGAGTCGCCGAAGGCGATCGCGTTCGGGTGTCCTCGATGCACGGAACCGTTGAGGGCGAGCTCCGTGTGCTGAGGGACCTGCCGAACGGAACCGTATTCGTGCCGGCCAACCAGCCGGGGGCGAGCGTAAACGCATTGCTCGACGGCCGGGAATCCTTCCCGCCCGTGCGCGTCGATCCCGTCGACCGCGCCGAGGATGTGCGCTGATGGACTGGATCGACATCCTCATCGTTCTCGGCAAGGTGCTCGTGGTGTTCGGCTTCCTGCTCTCGTCGGTGTTGCTCGTCGTCTGGGCCGAGCGGAAGATCGTCGCGCGCATGCAACAGCGGATCGGCCCCAACCGCGTCGGCCCGTTCGGCATCCTGCAGGGTCTTGCCGACGGCGTGAAGCTGTTTTTCAAGGAGGACGTCATTCCGTCGTCCGTCGATCGCCGCCTCTATCTGCTGGCGCCGGTCGCTGCACTCGTTCCCTCGTTTCTCGCCTTCGCGGTCGTGCCGTTCGGCCGCCCGTTTCGCGTGGGGGATCGCATCATCACGTTGCAACTCGCGGATCTGAACGTGGGGGTGCTTTTCTTTCTCGCGATGGGTTCGCTCGTGGTGTACGGCGTGGTACTTGCCGGCTGGTCTAGCGGCAGCGGATACCCCTTGCTCGGTGCGGTGCGCTCCAGCGCACAGATGATCTCGTATGAGATCGGGATGGGACTCGCCGTCGCCGCAGTTGTGCTCTGGGCGGGAACGCTGAAGACATCGGAGATTGTCGCTGCGCAGTCGGGGACGTGGCTCGGTGTGATTCCGCGGTGGTTCGTGCTCCCCCAGCTCCCGGCGTTCGTGGTGTTCCTCTTGGCCGGGCTCGCCGAGACGAACCGTGCTCCGTTCGACCTTCCCGAGGCCGAGACCGAGCTGGTCGGCGGTTACCACACCGAGTACACCGGCCTGAGGTTCGCGATGTTCTTTCTCGCGGAATACCTCCACGTGATCACGACGAGTGCGATCATCGTCACGCTGTTTCTTGGGGGATGGCGGGGACCGAACATCCTCCCCTTCCTCGGGCCCCTGCAGCCGGTCGGAATTTTTCTGACGAAGCTCGGCGCGGTCGTCTTTCTCTTCATCTGGGCGCGCGCGACGATCCCCCGCATCCGCTACGACCGGCTCATGCGGCTCGGGTGGAAGGTCTTTCTCCCCGGGGCGCTCGCGTGGGTCATGATCACGGCGGCTCTGGTCGCGCTGCCGCAGCGCTTCGACCGTCAGCGGGTTGCAACGGTGGTTGCCATCGTGTTCGAGATCGTTCTCGTCGTGTGGGCCGCCCGCGTGACGACTATCGGCCTGAGGCGCCTCAAGGAGTGGAAGCGGCGAGAGGAGTCGCATGCTCGCTGATGTTTTGAGAGGTCTGCTGGTCACGGCCAAGCACCTGTTGCGTCGCCCTGTGACGGTGCAATACCCCGAGGAGCAGAAGACCTACGCCGACCGGTATCACGGCCGGCATCAGCTCAACCGGTATGCGGACGGCCTCGAGAAGTGCATCGGCTGCGAGCTCTGCGCGTGGGCATGTCCGGCCGATGCCATCTATGTGCAGGGCGCCGACAACACGCCCGAGGAGCGCTTTTCGCCGGGCGAGCGGTACGCGATCGACTACCAGATCAACTATCTGCGGTGCATCTTTTGCGGGCTCTGCATTGAAGCCTGTCCCACGCGGGCGCTCACGATGACGTCGGAGGACGATGTCACGGGGCTTTCGCGTGAGGAGATGATCTTCACGAAAGACCGGCTGCTCTCGCCGCTCCCCCTCGATGCGCGGCCCCTCCCGCACGCCGACGCCGAGGTGCGCGAGCGCGGGCTGGATTACTACGGGGGATTTGCTGCGACGACGCCGGTTGCGTCGGCGGGTCGTGCGGAACGCGTCGGTAACCCCTCCTCTGCCGAGATGGGGCTGGGGGCCGAGCCGGGGGAGGAATCGTGAGCGAGTTCTGGGTCTTCTGGATCGTCGCGCCGGTTGCGATCGGAAGCGCGTTCGCGATGCTGTGGTCGAGGCACCCAGTCCACTCCGCGATGTTCCTCGTTCTGAATCTTATGTCCCTGGCGGTGGTGTTCGTGCTTCTCGACGCACACTTTCTGGGCGTCGTGCAGCTGATCGTCTACGCCGGCGCGATCATGGTGCTGTTCCTGTTCGTGCTGATGTTGGTCGGCGTCGATTCCGAGGAGTCGCTGGCGGAGACGTTGCCCGGGCACAGGGTAGTTGCCTCGCTCCTCGTGGTCCTTTTCACCGGCGGGATCTTCTTCGTGGTGCGAACGGCCTTCGATCGGCAGGGCTTTGCGGGGCTGGCTGAGGTGAACAGGCCGGGCAACACCCAGGCCGTCGGGCGCTTGTTGTTCGGCAAGTACCTGTTTGCATTCGAGGTGACCTCGATCCTCCTAATCATTGCCGCGATCGGAGCGATGTTCCTGGGACGCCCGGCGGACGCCGGCGAGGCTCCTGAGGCCGGCGATCCGGATGTCTCGATGCCGGACGCCGAGACGGTCGGCGCGGCTTCCGAGGAAGGCGGCCGGTGATCGGGACACTCTCGGTACCACCGGCGCAATACCTCGTTCTCGGCGGGATGCTCTTTTCGATTGGAACGCTCGGTTTCCTCAGCCGTCGTAACGCGCTGATCATGTTCATGTCCATCGAGTTGATGCTCAACGGCGTCAATCTGACGCTGGTCACCTTCGCGCGGATGCACGGAAATCTCGACGGGCAAATCCTGGCGTTTTTCGTCATCGTCGTGGCGGCGGCCGAAGCCGTCGTGGGCCTGGCGATCCTCGTGGGACTGTACCGCCGCAGAAGAACCGTCTCGGTGGACGACGTGAGCGGGATGAGGGGGTGACCGAGATTCCGAACTGGGTTCGTGCGGCGTGGCTGATCCCCGCGTTGCCGCTTACCGGCGCGGTCATTCTGCTCCTCACCGGCTCGCGGATCCGGCGGGCGTCCGGCGCTCTGGCGACCACCCTGATGGCCGGTTCGTTTGTCGCCGGCTTGTCGGTGTTCTTCCAGGTGATCGCGCGGCCGGCAGCAGATCGGACGTTCGTACGAACCGTCTATGAGTGGATCCCGGCCGGGTCGTTCCGCGTTGCGGCCGATTATCGGATCGATCCGCTCGCGCTGGTGATGATCCTGGTCGTTACGGGAGTCGGAACCCTCATCCACCTGTATTCAACGGGCTACATGAAGGGCGACGAGCACGAGCACCGCTACTTCGCCTACCTGAACTTGTTTGCGTTCTCGATGCTCATGCTGGTTATGGCGAACAATTTCCTCGTCCTGTACTTCGGCTGGGAGATGGTAGGGCTCTGCTCGTACCTGCTCATCGGGTTCTGGTTCGAGCGCCGCTCGGCAGCCTCGGCCGCCAAGAAAGCCTTCATCACCAATCGCGTCGGCGACCTCGCGTTCGCGGTGGCGATCATGCTGATCTTCGCCGCGTTCGGAACGCTCGATTTCGGCAGAGTCTTCGCCGAGGCAGGTTCCGTCCTCGGCACCGGTGCCGCAACCGCGATCGCGCTGTTGCTTTTTGCCGGCGCGGTCGGAAAGAGCGCACAGATTCCCTTGCACGTCTGGCTGCCCGACGCAATGGAGGGCCCGACACCCGTGAGTGCGCTCATCCATGCGGCGACCATGGTGACGGCCGGCGTGTACATGGTGGCGCGGACGAGCGTCATTTACGAGCTGGCGCCCGACGCGCGTTTCGTCGTCGTTGTGATCGGCGCCGCGACGGCGATCTACGCTGCCTTAGCGGCGGCCGCTCAGGACGACATCAAGCGGGTGCTTGCCTATTCGACGGCGTCCCAGCTCGGCTTCATGTTCGTTGCCGTCGGTTCGGGTGAGGCCTCGGCCGGCATGTTCCATCTCGTTACGCACGCCTTCTTCAAGGCCCTGCTATTCCTCGGCGCAGGCAGCGTCATCCACGCGCTGGCCGGCGAGCAGAATCTGCTGCGGATGGGCGGCATCTGGCGTGTCGTGCCCTGGACGGCGACGACTTTCGTCGCCGGGTGGCTGGCGATCATCGCGTTTCCCGGGACCAGCGGGTTTTTCTCCAAGGACGAGGTGCTGCTGGCGGCATACGGCTACGGCAAGGCGTTCTGGATCCTGCTGCTCATCGCAACGCTGGGTACCGGCTACTACATGACCCGGCTGGTGCTCCTCGCGTTCTTCGGCCGCAGCAGGCTTGCCGACGGCGTGCATCCGCACGAGTCGCCTCCGTCGATGGTGTTCTCACTCGTTGTGCTGGCTGCGGCTGCGATCATCGGCGGCCTGATCGGAGCCGGCGGCGATGAGGGTGCGCTGCACCGCTTCCTCGAGCCCCCCGCGGAGCCCGCCACGGCGGTGTTTTCGACACCTTCCGATGAATCGGGAACACAGCCCAACGAGGGCGCCCTCGGCGGGATCGCCGCAGCGTTCTCGCTCGGCGGGGTTGCGCTCGCCGCCGCTACGATCCGCAGGGAATCGCAGCGGGAACCCGGCGCCGAGGGGATCTTCCGCCGCGCCGCCCGCCGGGGCTTTTACGTGGACGAGGCGTATCAGTTCCTCTTCACGGGCGTCGGAAGGCTCGCTGCGGCCGCGCTGGCCTACTTCGATGCGCGGATCATCGACGGGGCGGTGAACCAGGTCGGCAGGGGATTTACGTTCATGGCCGGCGCGGCTCGCCGGCTGCAGACCGGGTATCTCCGCACCTATGCGCTCGGGATCGTCGGCGGCGGCGTCGCGATTCTGGCGCTTCTTCTCGTGAGGACGCGCTGATGCTCTCGGCGACGCTGTGGCTTCCCCTCGCCGGCGCGATCGTCCTGGCGTTCGTTCCGCGTGATCGTCACGAGTTTCATCGGTGGGGAGCCCTGGCCGTTTCGCTGGCGTCGTTCGGTCTCACGCTCGCCGTCCTCGCACGCTTCGAGACCGGGGAAGCGGCCTACCAGATGGTCGAGCGTCGTTCTTGGATCCCTGCCATCGGCGCGGCCTACAAGCTCGGCGTGGACGGGATCAGCCTGTGGCTCGTCGTGCTCACGGGATTGCTCATGCCGATTTCGGTGCTGGCCTCGTGGAGGATCGATCGCAACCCCAAGCTGTTCATGATCATGCTGCTGTCGCTTCACTCGGCAATCTACGGTGTCTTTCTCGCCCTCGACCTCTTGCTCTTCATGCTGTTCTGGGACGTGATGCTGGTGCCGATGTACTTCTTGATCGGCTATTGGGGGCACGAGAACCGCGTCTACGCTGCGGTAAAGTTCTTTCTTTACACGCTTCTCGGCGGTGTGGTCATGCTGGCCGGCGTCGTGGCGCTGTGGGTGCTCGGCGGCCGCGCGCTGGGTTCGAACACCTTCGATCTCGAGCGACTCGTGAACGTGGCCTTCTCCGCCGGTACGCAGCGTTGGCTGTTCCTCGCGTTCTTCGTCGCCTTCGCAATCAAGGTTCCAATCTTCCCGCTGCACACGTGGCTTCCCGATGCGCACACCGAGGCGCCGACCGCAGGATCGATCGTGCTGGCGGCGGTCCTCCTGAAGATGGGCGCCTACGGGTTCCTCCGGTTCGCCATTCCGCTGTTCCCGGATGCCGCCGTGGAGGCGACACCCTACGTCGTGGTCCTCGCGCTGATCGGGATCGTGTACGGAGCCATTGTTGCGGCGATGCAGAGCGATCTGAAACGGCTCGTTGCGTATTCGAGCGTGTCGCACCTAGGTTTCGTCGTACTGGGAATCTTCGTCTTGACGGCGCAAGGCTTGCAGGGCGGAGCGATCCTGATGATCAGCCACGGAGTCTCGACCGGCGCGCTGTTCCTTCTGATCGGGATGCTCTATGAGCGACGCCACACACGCCAGATTGCCGACTTCGGCGGCCTCGCGCGAACGGTGCCGGTGCTCTCGGGGATCTTTCTGATCATGGCGCTCTCATCGATTGCGCTTCCGGGGACGAGCGGCTTCGTCGGCGAGTTTCTCATCTTCATCGGGACGTTCGCCGAGCACCGGCCGTGGGCGGTGATCGCAGCTACCGGCATGGTGCTGTCGGCGCTCTATTTGCTCTGGGCATATCAGCGCGTTTTCCACGGGCCGGCAGAGGCGGAGGCGAACCTGTCGATCCCCGACCTCGGGGTGCGCGAGAAGCTGGCGGTGGCTCCGCTCGTGGTTGCGGCGATCTTCATCGGTGTATTCCCAGGCCCCCTGCTCGACCGTATGGGTCCGTCGCTCGAGCGCGTGCGCGACCGCGTGGCCGTCGTGCGAACCGCGGGCAATATCAGCGGGGAGGCCGGTCGCTGATGCCCTTCGTCACCCCGTCGGTCGAATGGCGCGCAGTCTCCCCCGAGCTGGCCCTCGTTGCCGGCGGGCTCATTGTTCTCCTGGCGGATGCGATCGCACCCGCGATTCGGCGGGCGACTCTCGCGGCGATAGCACTCGCATCGATCGGGCTGGCATCCTGGTTCACCTTGGGCCTGAGTGACGTTCGTGCGGTGGTGATGGGCGGTTCGCTTGCCGTGGACGGCGTGGCGCTGTTCTCGCGTTTGATCCTGCTGACGGTCGCGGCGATGAGCATTCTTATCTCGTACCATTACTTGGAGCGGCGGCGGATACATCACGGTGAGTACTACCCGCTCCTGCTCTTCGCGACGACCGGCATGACGCTGCTGGCGGCCGCGAACGATCTGCTCATGGTGTTTCTAGCGCTGGAGGTTCTCTCGCTTGCTTTGTACGTGATGGTGGCGTTCGCGCGACGTGGTGATCGAAGCCGGGAGGCGGGAGTGAAGTACTTCCTTCTGGGGTCCTTCTCGAGTGCGTTCCTTCTCTACGGCATCGCGATGGCCTACGGCGCCACCGGGTCTACGAATCTTGCGCGCATCGCCGACAAGGTTGCCGTCGCCGATCATCGTCTCATGCTGGCGGCATTCGGGCTCCTCGCAATCGGCTTCGTATTCAAGATCGCGGCAGTGCCTTTTCACATGTGGACCCCGGACGTGTACCAGGGGGCGCCCACCAGCGTGACCGGGTTCATGGCGGCCGGGACGAAAGCTGCCGCATTCGCGGCCCTCCTGCGCGTGTTCCTCGTATCCTTCGGGCCGCTGCAATGGGACTGGCGCCCGGTGTTGTGGATCATCGCCGTCGCAACGATGGTCGTCGGCTCGCTGCTGGCGATCGCCCAGTCCGACGTCAAGCGCATGCTCGCCTATTCCTCGATCGCCCACGCGGGGTATGTGCTCATCGGGGTCGTGTCGGCCAACTCGGCCGGAGTCTCCGCGGCGCTGTTCTATCTCTTCGCTTACGCGGTCATGGTCGTCGGCGCCTTCGGAGCCGTCGTTGCATCTGCGCCGGGGCCGATCGAGCGGCTGAGCCTCGGCGAGTGGAGCGGCATCGGCAGGCGACACCCGTTGTTCGGCGGGGCGATGTCGCTGTTCCTTCTGGCGCTGGCCGGAGTTCCGCCGACGGCCGGATTCATCGGAAAGGTTCTCCTTTTTCAAGCGGCGATGAATGCGCAAGAGCATGCACTCGTCGTTGTGGCGTCGATCACCTCGGTGATCTCTGCGTTCTTCTATCTCCGACTGATCGCGCTTATGTGGCTGCACGAGGCTCCGCCCCGCCGGCTAGAGATCGACACCACGCCGGCGCTCGGGACCGGCCTCGCGCTCGCCGCCGGGTTTACGCTGTTCATGGGAATCTGGCCCCACGCGATCATCACGCTGGCGCGTGATGCCGTCCTTCCGTTGCCGTTTGTGGGGTGAACGTGGTGACCGCGTCCTTTCCCATGCTCGAGGTCGATCTTCGCCGTGGGCTCGAGCGCGTGGAGAGCGAGCTGCGCGCAACCGTCGATTCCGGTCAGCCCCTAGTGCGCCGTGCGTCGCGGCATCTACTGCACGCCGGGGGAAAACGCTTCCGGCCCATGCTCGTTCTCCTGGCCGGCCACCTGGGCGATCCGGACGAGCCACGCCTCGTTCCGTGCGCGGTTGCGGTCGAGCTGATGCACCTCGCCAGCCTGTACCACGACGACGTCATCGACGAGGCGACCGTTCGCCGGGGAGCACCGAGCGCGAACGTGGTCTTCGACAATCGAGTGGCGATCCTCACCGGCGATTATCTCTTCGCGCGTTCATCGGCCGTTGCCGCCGCGCTCGGCTCGGATGTCAGCCGGATTCTCGCCGACACGAGTGCGTCGCTGTGCGAGGGTCAGATCATGGAGGCCCAGTCGAGCGGAACCGATGCGCAGTCGGCCGAGCAGTACCTGGCGGTCATCGAACGAAAGACCGCGGCATTGATCGGAGCCTCGTGCCGTCTCGGGGCGTACCTCTCCGGTGCGGAGGCCGCCGTCGTCGACGCCGCGGCCAAATACGGGTCCGCGCTCGGTATAGCCTTTCAGCTCTCCGACGACGTGCTCGATATCACGGGGATCGAGGAGGAGTCGGGAAAGGTCCCCGGGACCGACTTGCGGGAAGGAGTCCACACGCTGCCGGTGCTGGCCACCCTAGCCGGACGCGCGCCGGGGGGAGACGTGCTGCGCGCCGCGCTCGCCGACGGCGACGGCGTGCCCCGCGCCCTCGATCTGCTTCGCTCCAACGGCTCCGTCGGCCTCGCTCGGGAGGCGGTGGGCGAGTGGGCGCGCCGCGCCGCCGGCGCCCTGGAGCCGGTTGCCCCGGGACCAGTTCGCTCGGCCCTCGAACACATCGCCGGCTTCGTCGTGGACCGGTCCTCATGAGCGCTCCGGCCGGTCGCGCGACGCTTTGGGGAGCCTGCGAAGCCGCTGATATAGTTGCCCGTCGGCACGAGAAAACTTTCACGAGCGTCCGCAACGGAGCGGTGTGCGGCCGCCCCAAACCGGAGCAGGGAGGGGCGTGAACAGCTACTTCTGGCAGTACGGGACCCTGGGTGCTCTGGCGGTTGCCGGAGCCGGCCTGGTGGTCGTGGCGTTCACGACGAACCGTATCCTGCGTCCGCGCAAGCCCCGCGCCGAGAAGTACACCACTTACGAATGCGGCATCGATCCGGTCGGACAAGGATGGAGCCAGACCCAGATCCGCTACTACGTCTTCGCCTTTCTCTTCGTCATCTTCGACGTGGAAAGTGTGTTCCTCTTCCCTTGGGCCGTCATCCTGGAGGACTTCGAGCCGGCCTCGACGCTTCTCGTGGAGATGATCGTGTTCATCGGCATCCTTGCCATCGGCTTGCTCTACGCCTGGAAGAAACGCGTTCTGGAGTGGCTGTCGTGACGAGCAGAGGGGGATCCGCGTGGGCCTGATCGATGCCATCGAGGTCCCGCAGCCGGTCAAGTTCATTCTGAATTGGGGACGCAAGTACTCGCTGTGGGTGATGAACTTCGGCCTGGCCTGCTGCGCCATCGAGCTGATCGCCGCGTCCACGTCCCGCCACGATTTTATTCGCCTCGGGGTCATCCCCGTGGCGCACGGTCCGCGGCAAGCCGATCTGCTCGTCGTTGCGGGAACACTGACCGACAAGATGGCGCCGGCGCTCAAGCGCGTTTGGGAACAGATGCCGGAGCCGAAGTACTGCATCTCGTTCGGCTCGTGCTCCAACTGCGGCGGCCCTTTCTGGGATTCCTACGCCGTCACGAAGGGGGTCGACCAGATCGTGCCGGTCGACGTCTACGTACCCGGCTGCCCGCCCCGTCCGGAGGCGTTGCTCGAGGGCATCCTGATCCTCCAGCAGCGCATCGGAAAGGAATCGCTGCGCGAGCACTACCGGCGGCGTGCGGAGGAAGAACGCGAGCCGATCGTCGTCGGAGGGACGATCGGTCCGGTGGACCTGTCGAACCGATGAAAGCCGAGGAGCTCGCCCAGCATCTCACGGAGCGAACCGGAGCCGTGGATCGCCATGAGGTACTGCACGAGCAGCTGTCCGTGTGGGTGGTGCCCGGTCGCTGGCACGAGACCGCCGAACACCTTCGCCGCTGCGGGATCTGCCGGTTCGATTACTTCACGTTCCTGTCGGCCGTGGACCTCGAAGCCGAAGGGTTTGAGATCGTCCTTCACGTCTATTCGGTCCCGCGCCGGCACCATGTGAATCTCAAGACGATCATCCCTCGGGAGAATCCCTCGCTCGCGACCATCTCCGACGTCTGGCGAGGCGCCAACTGGCACGAGCGCGAGACCTGGGAGATGTTCGGCGTTACCTTCGATAACCATCCGCACCTCGTGAAGCTCTACCTGTCCGCGGAATTCGAGGGCAACCCCTTGCGTAAGGACTTTTTTCTCATGACGCGAGAGGCCAAGGAGTGGCCGGGCGAAAAAGAGCCCGAGGACAAGGGAGCCCAGGGCTGATGGCGATGACCGGCTCCGACGCGACCGGGATCCTGCAGACCGGGGGTCCCGGCGAGAGCGTCCAGCTGCTCGTTCGCGGCGAGGGGACGCTGGCCACCGAGGAGATGCTCCTCAACATCGGCCCGCAGCATCCATCGACCCACGGAGTGCTTCGCCTGGTCATCAGTCTCGACGGCGAGCTGATCAATGCCGCCGAGCCGGTGATCGGGTACATGCATCGCGGCTTCGAGAAGATGGCGGAAGTCCGCGACTACCGGCAGATCATCGCCCTCGTCAACCGGCACGACTGGCTGTCGGCGTTTTGCAACGAGCTGGGGGTCGCGCTGGCCGTCGAGAAGCTGATGGGCGTCGAGGTCCCGGAGCGGGCGCAATGGATCCGGGTGCTCATGGCCGAGTGGAACCGCATCTTGAACCACTTGATGTTTCTCGGTTCCTTTGGGCTGGAGCTCGGTGCGATGACGCCGATGTTCTACGCGTTCCGCGAGCGCGAGGACATCCAGGCGCTCATGGAGTCGGCCACCGGCGCGCGGCTGCACTTTACCTACTGCCGGGTCGGCGGCCTGAAGGAAGACCTGCCCCAAGGGTTCCTGCGACACTCGACCGATCTCGTCAAGAAGATCCGCCACCGCATGCACGACTACGACGGCTTGTTGCTCGGCAACGAGATATTCAGGAAGCGAACAGTGGGAGTCGGACGTCTCGACCCCGAGATCGCGAAAGACTACGGGTGCTCCGGACCGATCCTCCAGGCAAGCGGCGTGGCCGAGGACTCGCGCAAGACCGAGCCGTACTGCACCTACGACCAGGTTGAGTTCGACGTGCCGATCGGCGAGAACGGCGATGCCTTCGATCGCTTTAACGTGCTGTTCCAGCGCGTGCACCAGTCGCTTCGCATCATCGAGCAAGTCCACGACAAGCTGCCGGCGGGTCCGGTCATGCCCGGGAAGATGCCGAAGAACATCAAGCCGCCGGAGGGCTGGACCTACGTCCGCACGGAGAACCCGCTTGGTGAGTGCGGTTACTATCTCGTTTCCCGCGGTGGCAAGGAACCCTACCGGCTGAAGATGCGGACTCCCTCGTTCTCCAACGTGTCGATGCTGCCGTCGCTGCTTCCGGGCACGCTTCTTCCGGATCTCATCGCCATTCTCGGCAGCGTGTTTTTCGTCGTGGGGGATGTGGACCGATGACGGCGCTGCTCGCGGCGATCTCGAACGAGCAGATTTTCGCGCAGTTCTTCGACAACGCCTGGGTGGTGTTCGCCCTCAAGATCGTGACCGTCATGGGCATCGTGCTGGTGGCGCCGATGGTCGTCGGATATGCCGAGCACAAGGTGCTCGCGCACATGCAGGCGCGGCTGGGCCCGATGGAAGCCGGCCGCTTCCACGGCTGGGCCCAGCTCATGGCCGACGGGGTGAAGTTCGTTCAGAAGGAAGACATCACCCCGGCCGCCGCCGACAAGTGGGTCTTCACCATTGCGCCGGGGCTCGTGCTGGTTCCGGCGATTCTTGTGTACATCATCTTGCCGTTCGACCGGGACGGCTGGTGGGCAGAGAACCTCGACCTCGGGCTGTTCTACGCGCTGGCGATCTCGTCGATCAGCGTTATCGGCATGCTGGCGGCCGGGTGGGCGAGCGCGAACAAGTTCTCGCTGATCGGGGCGATCCGCGGCGCCGCGCAGCTCATCGCCTACGAGCTACCGCTCGTGCTGGCCGCGGCTGCCGTCGCGATGCAGGCTGGGTCCCTCTCCCTGCCGGAGATCGCCGACTCCCAGCGGCATCTCTGGTACGCGATCCCGCAATTCGCCGGGTTCTTCATCTTCGTCGTCGCCTCGCTGGCCGAGCTTTCCCGGCCGCCCTTCGACATGCCGATCGCCGACTCCGAGATCATCTTCGGCCACATGACCGAGTACACCGGGCTCAAGTTCGCGTTCTTCCTCCTGGCCGAGTACGCCGGCATCGTGTCCCTGTCGGCGATCGCCGTGGTCCTCTACCTCGGCGGCTGGCAGCCCCTGCCGTTCATGTCCTTCATCCCCGGAGTGCTCTGGACGCTCGGCAAGATCGGCGTCCTCGCGTTCGTCGTCATCTGGCTGCGAGCGACGTTCCCGCGGCTGCGCGAGGACCAGCTTCAGAAAATGGCGTGGAAGTACCTGATCCCGGTGGCGCTCCTCAACATCCTTCTGACCGGTGTGTTCAAGGTGGTCTTTTAGCGATGCCGATGCGGCCGGATCCGGAGAAGATCAAGGAGCGTCTGCGCGAGCTGGAAAAGAAGATCGCGTCCAAGAAGGGGATCGGGTCGGCCTACGGTCTTGCCAAGGGCATGAGCGTGACGCTGCGAACTATGCTCCGGCCGGCGGTCACCCAGCAGTACCCGCATGAGAAGCCGGATCTTCCTCCTCGCACTCGCGGTGTCATCGCTCTCAAGGAGGAGAACTGCACCGTCTGCATGCTCTGCAGCCGCGAGTGCCCCGACTGGTGCATCTACATCGAGTCCCACAAAGACGTCATGCCGCCGAAGACGGCGGGAGCGCGGCCGAGGACGCGCAACGTCCTCGATCGCTTCGCCATCGACTACGCGCTTTGCATGTACTGCGGCATCTGCGTCGAGGTGTGCCCCTTCGACGCGCTGTTCTGGGCGCCGGAGTTCGAGTACTCCACGACCGACATCGCCGAGATGACGCACGAGATGCCGAAGCTCGCCGAGTGGATGAGCTTCGTGCGCATCCCGCCACCGCTCGAAGATGGAGCCGAGGCGGCGGTCGAGTCGGGAGCGGAAGCGGTGTTCCACGAGCCGGCCGGAGTCGCCGCTGTGACATCTAGCGCCCCGCAAGCCGAGGTGGCGGCGGCGCCGGTCGCCCAGGGCGCGCCGGCCGTCGAATCGGCGCCCCCCGCCGTGGAGGCGGCCCCAGAGGCCGCGGCCGCCGGCCAAGCACCGGCGGCGGGCGACGCGGTTGATCACGAGCCTCCCCAGGTAGACGAGGAGACGTTCCAGCGGGAGCTTGCGGCCGGAAAGCCCGAGCGTGTGGCGCGGGCTATGGCCAAGAGGGCGTGGGTACTCAAGCGTCGGAAAGGTGGCGGGTGATGGCGCTGGCCGTGACCGGGCCCCAGATCGCGTTCTATGCCTTTGCGATCGTCGCAGGCATCGCCGGGATCCTGGTCGTCGCCTCGAAGAACGTGGTGCACGCCGCGCTGTATCTCGTCGCGGTTCTCGGATCGGTCGGGGTCGTGTACCTGGTGCTCGGGGCGGAGTTCGTCGGCTGGGTCCAGGTGCTCATCTACGTCGGAGCCATCGTGGTGCTGCTGCTGTTCGGAATCATGCTGACGAAGGCGCCGATCGGCCGCACGGCACTTGACAACGAGCAGCGTCCGGTCGCCCTCGTAGTATCGGTGGGAACCTTCGTAGTGCTCACCTGGCTGATCTGGCGCGCGTTCGGCGAACAGACGATCCGGCTCCGGCCGGTTCGCATCGAGCAGGTCGGAACCTCGCTCTTCCGAAACTTCGTCCTGCCGTTCGAGGCGGTCTCGATCTTGCTTCTCGCCGCCCTTGTCGGCGCCATCGTGCTTGCGCGGAGAGACTGACGTGACGCTTGGGGGGGAGGACGAGACCGCATGAATCTCGCGTGGCCGCTCACGCTGGGTGCCTTGCTCTTTTCCATCGGCATCTACGGCGTGCTTGCCCGTCGCAACGCCGTCCTCGTGCTCATGTCTATCGAGCTGATGCTGAATGCGGTGAACATCAACTTCATCGCGTTCGGCGCCTGGATCCGGGATGCGATGCACATCGGGCAGATCTTCACCCTGTTCGTGATCACGGTCGCGGCGGCGGAAGTCGGCATCGGCCTGGCAATCGTGCTCCTGATCTTCCGCAACCGCGAGACCATCAACATAGACGAAGTCGACCTCCTGAAATGGTGACATGATAGAGAAGGCGTATCTCATCCCGATCCTGCCCCTGGCCGCGTTCTTCCTCATTGTGGCCGTCGGCAAGCGGTTCCCGATGCGCGGCTCCGAGATCGGCATCGGTGCCGTCGCAGTATCGCTGGTGATGTCGATCCCGATCCTTGCGGAGTTCGCCGGGGGCCACGGTCAAGCGAGAGAGATCGCTCGGGAATGGTTCCCCATCGGCGGATCGGCCGGCCTGAACATCGGGATGAAGATCGACGGCCTGACTTCGGTCATGTTCTTCGTCGTGACCTTCGTGTCTCTGATGGTTCAGATCTACTCCGTCGGCTATATGAAGGAGGAAGTCCGCTACACCTGGTTCTTCGCGGCGCTGAACCTCTTCACCGGGTCGATGCTCGTTCTCGTCATCGCGAACAACCTCCTGATGCTGCTCATCGGATGGGAACTGGTCGGGGTGTGCTCGTACCTGCTGATCGGCCACTACTGGGAGGAGAAGGAGAACTCCAGCGCGGCGATCAAAGCCTTCATCACGACGAAGATCGGCGACATTCCGTTCCTCATCGGCATCTTCGTGCTGTTCGCCGGCACCAACACCTTCAACATCAACGCGATCATCGAGAAGGTCGAGCACGGCGACGTGAGCCACCTGACGCTGACCGCGGCGGCCGTCCTTTTGTTCGGCGGGGCCATCGGCAAGAGCGGCCAGTTTCCGCTCCACGTGTGGCTCCCCGACGCGATGGCCGGTCCGACGCCGGTGAGCGCGCTGATTCACGCGGCAACCATGGTCACTGCCGGCGTCTTTCTCGTCGCCCGGCTGTTCCCCGTCTTCGCCGCCTCGCCCGAAGCGCTCAACGAGGTGGCGCTCATTGGGGCCTTCACCATGCTGATGGCCGCCTTGCTCGCCATGGTTCAGGACGACATCAAGCGGGTCCTCGCCTATTCCACCGTGAGCCAGCTCGCCTACATGATGGCGGCGCTCGGCGTCGGAGCACGCGACGCCGCCATCTTCCACCTGTTCACGCATGCCTTCTTCAAGGCGCTGCTGTTCCTCGGAGCCGGCGCTGTGATCCACGCCGTCCACTCGAACTCGATGCGGGACATGGGAGGCCTGCGCAAGTTCATGCCGATCACCTACGGTACCTTCCTGGTCGCCACGCTGGCGCTCACCGGTGTACCTCCCTTTGCCGGATTCTGGTCGAAGGACGAGATCCTGACCGAAGCTTTCAACTATGGTTCCGAGAACGTGGTGGGCTACATCGTGTTCGCCGTCGGCATCGTCACCGCGTTCCTCACGGCCTTCTACATGATGCGAGCGTTCCGTATGACGTTCCTCGGCCGGTTCCGCGGCCGCGGCCACCCGCACGAAGCGCCGCCGTCGATGACCATGCCTCTCGTGGTGCTGGGCGCAGCGTCGGCCGTGGCCGGTTTCCTCGGAGTGCCGGGGTGGAGCGGCGGGTTCGGATCCTGGGTGAGCATCGAGGCCGAGCATCACGTCCCGAGCGCGAACTTCCTGCTCATCGGGATCTCCGTCGCGGCGGCTATCGGGGGGCTGTTGCTCGGCTCTCGCGTCTATGCGTCCTTTGCGGCCGTCGATCCTCTGCAACGCCGGTTCGGTGGCTTTTATACGGCGCTGCAACGACGCCTCTACATCGACGATTTCTATATGGCGGCGATCGTCCGCCCGATCCGCGATGTCGTGTCCCGCGCAACTTACTGGATCAACCAGAACGTCCTCGACGGTGCCGTGAACGGCGCCGCCGCGACGGGGAAGGCCGCCGGCCGCGGCCTCTACGAGGCAGTCGATCAGAAGGTCGTGGACGGTGCGGTTAACGGAGTGGGTATCGGCACCCGGACCACGGGTGGATTGCTGCGCTACATCCAGACCGGAGACATTCAGAAGTACGCGGCGGTGCTGTTCGCCGGCGTGATCATCCTGGCCGTCCTCTTCACACGCTTCGCCTAGGGGGAAAGGAATGGAGAACTTCGACGCTTGGGCCCTGTCGCTGACGGTGTTCATCCCGACTGTGGCCGGGTTGCTGATAGCCGTGACCCCGCGGGCGAGCGAGGGCTACTGCAAGGCCGTTGCCCTGCTCGGCAGCGGACTCGCGCTGCTGACCAGCATCATCGTCCTTGCCCGGTTCAATTTCGACCAGACCCGGGAGATGCAGTTCTTCGCCAACCGGTCCTGGATCAAGACGATCGGAGCCCGGTATCACGTTGGCGTGGACGGCATCGCGCTGCCGCTTCTGGTCATGACCACTGCCATCGTGTTCCTGTGCGTGGTGTACTCGACGAAGTTCGCCCCGGATCCGAAGCGGCCGAAAGGGTTCTTTTCCCTGATCCTTCTGCTTGCCACCGGGATGAGCGGAACGTTCGTCGCGCTCGACCTCGTGCTGTTCTTCGTCTTCTGGGAGCTGGTCCTGGTCCCGATGTACTTCCTCATCGCGATCTGGGGATCCGAGCGCAAGGAATACTCCGCGATCAAGTTCTTCCTCTACACCTTGTTCGGCTCGGTCTTCATGCTGCTGGCGTTCCTGGCTCTGTACTTCCGTTCGGTGGACCCGGCGACCGGCGGACACACCTTCGACATGCTGACGCTGCAGGGCCAGGCGTTCGGGAGTCGTGGCTTCGAAAACCTCGTGTTTCTCGGGCTGTTTCTCGGCTTCGCCATCAAGGTCCCGATGTGGCCGTTCCACACCTGGCTTCCCGATGCGCACGGCGACGCGCCGACGGTCGGTTCGGTGCTGCTGGCCAGCATCATGCTAAAGATGGGCGCGTACGCGTTCATCAGGATCGCGCTGCCGATCCTTCCCGATGCAGCAAAGATTTGGGCGCCGTGGATCGGAGGCCTGGCCACGATCGCGATCCTGTGGGGGGCGCTGTGTTCCCTTGCTCAACGAGATATCAAGCGCCTGATCGCGTTCTCCTCAGTCGGGCACATGGGCTACGTCATGCTCGGCATCTCGACGCTCACCGCGACCGGTATCAACGCGGCGGTGTTCGGCATGGTCGCCCACGGCGTGATCACCGGGATGCTGTTCTTTCTCGCCGGCGCGATCTACTACCGTTATCACACGCGTCAGATCGACGAGATCGGTCCCGGCATGCTCGAGGGCATGCCCTACCTCGGGTCGATCCTGGCCTTCAGCGCGATTGCGTCGCTGGGGCTGCCGGGGCTTGCCGGGTTCTGGGGCGAGGTCCTGGCGCTGCTGGCCGCGTTCCGTCCGGCGCCCGGCCTGACGACGTCGCTGTACCGGACCTACATGGTGCTCGGCGGCATCGGCACGATCCTGACCGCGGGGTACTTCCTTTGGCTGCTGCAGCGGCTCAACCTCGGAAAGATGACCGAGAAGCGACGTGAGCAGAGGCTGCCCGACGTGCACCCGGTCGAGGTCGTGACCTGGGCCCCGCTCATCGCCTCGATTTTCGTGTTGGGTGTGTTTCCCGGGTTGCTGACCAACATCACCAACGGCGCCGTGAGCGCCCTGACGAGGGTCTTCGCCTAAGCGATGAATACTGCCGGCATCGACCTGCACGCGATCGCTCCCGAGATCGTCCTCACTGCCGGGCTGTTGCTGGTGCTCGTCGCCGACCTGTTCCTTCCCGACGAAAAGAAGTCCTGGAACGCGGTCATTGCCATGGTGGGGATCGGCGGTGCCTTCTTGGCGACGATCACCCTCGTCGGCGACCACCGGTCGGCCTTCAACGGCATGTTCGTAGTCGATTCGTTCGCGCTGCTGTTCAAGTTCCTGTTCCTTGCCGTCGCCGCACTGATCATCCTGGTGTCGAACACTTACTCGACCGAGGGCCTTCGCTCGACGCAGGGCGAGTTCTACTTCCTCTTGCTCTCGTCCTTCGCCGGCATGCTGCTCATGGCGTCGAGCCGGGATTTCCTGCTGCTGTTCATCGCTCTCGAGCTGGTCAGCGCGCCGGGCTTCCTCCTCGCCGGCTTCAAGAAAAAGGACGCAAAGTCCAACGAGGCCGCGGTGAAATTCTTCCTGTTCGGGGTGCTGGCCACCGCGATCATGCTGTTCGGGATGTCGTTGATCTACGGCATCAGCGGCAGCACGAACCTGGCCGAGGTCGGCCGGAACCTCGGCCGCGTCGGCGGAGACAGCCAGGCGCTCGTTCTCGCCAGCATCTTGTTCATCATCGCCGGGTTCGGTTTCAAGGTCTCCGCCGTGCCGTTCCACTTCTGGGCGCCGGACACCTACGAGGGCGCGCCGGTGCCGGTAGCGGCGTTCTTGTCGGTCGCCTCCAAGGCGGCCGGGTTCGCCGGGCTGCTCCAGATCATGTTCGTCGCCTTTCCCAACCAGACCGGGGTGTGGGCGCCGGGGTTTGCCATCATGGCCATCGCCACGATGACACTGGGAAACATCGTCGCGCTGGCGCAGACCAACATCGTCCGGCTTCTTGCGTACTCGTCGATCGCCCAGGCCGGCTACATGCTGCTGCCGCTCGCCGTCGTCGGTGGGCAGGGCCCCGGGGTCATGCGGGAGGCCTTCGCCGCGTCACTTACCTACATCCTGATCTATTCGTTCATGAACCTCGGGGCGTTTTCTGTGGTCATCGCGGTGTCACGCAAGCGCGCGTCAAACCTCATCTCGGACTACGACGGCATGATGCAGCGCGAACCCGGCCTCACCGCGGCGATGATCTTCTTCTTGCTGTCCCTCGCCGGAATTCCGCCGCTGGCCGGATTCTGGGCCAAGTTCTTCGTGTTCAAGTCGGCCATCGGAGGCGCGGCATACTGGCTCGCCGCGGTCATGGTCCTCAACAGCGTGATCGGCCTCTATTACTACGTGAGTGTCGCTGCGCGCATGGTGCTCAGGCCGGCGGAGGACCGCAGCCCGCTGGGAGTGCCGATCACCATCGCGGCGGCCATCGCCGTCATGGTGCTGATCGTCGTCGGCGTCGGGATCTATCCGGACTTTTTCAACCACTTCTCTCCGCGCTCGACGCTCGTCGCTCTGTAGCCGGCCGACGGTCTCTGCCCGCCCGGGCGGGAATGTCGAGGCCGTCAAAGGCGATACAAAGGCTTTGTGGTACAAGTGCCTTGTAGTGCAAGGGCCTTGTGATACGATGTGTCGAATGAGCCTGGATCCCCTGATCGACCGCGAAGCGGATCTGAGCAGGCTCGAGGCAGCCTGGTTCCAGGCGACTGGTGGCAAACCTCAGCTCGCGGTGGTTTGGGGTCGCCGACGGGTTGGCAAGACCTTTCTACTCTCGCACTTCGCTGCCAAGAAGCGCGCGGTCTTCTTCGCCGCCACCCAGCAGTCTGAAGCGATTGAGCTCATGCGCCTCCACGAGGCCGTCGAACGCGGTCTGGGTTCCTCGGCGGCAGACCTTGCCGGCGGAGGCTTCGTGAACTGGGAGGCGGCCCTGCGGTTCCTTGCCGCTTCAGCGCGGCGCGAGCCGCTACTCGTGATCTGCGACGAGGTGCCTTACCTGTCCCAATCGACTCCCGGTTTTCCAAGCATCGTGCAGTCGGTCTGGGATCACGTGGCCCGCGGAACACGCTTGATGCTGGTCCTCACGGGATCAGCGATCGGCACAATTGAGTCATTGCTGGGCCCGGGAGGTTCCTTACGCGGAAGGCCGACCGTTGGTCTCCGGCTCGACCCATTTGGCCTAATCGAGGCGCGCGCTTTTCTGCCGAGCTTGGACCCAGTGTCGCTCTTCGAAGCGTACGCGGCTTGCGGAGGATATCCTCTTCATCTCAAGTCGTGGGATCAGAGGGCCTCGACGCACTTGAATCTTCTTCGTCTGGCCGGAAACGCGGGCGGCATTCTGATGGAGGATGCGTCCGCGATCCTCCAGGAAGAGCTGGCTGGCACGGGCGGATATCCGAGAATTCTCGCGGCCATCGGACGCGGACGAACCCGTCCCTCAGAGATCGAATCAGACGCTGGTCAACGCATCGAGCATCCCCTGGATGTGCTTGTTCGTTCCGGATTCGTTCGACGGGCGCTCCCCGTCGGGTCGCCGCGAAAGACGCGTCCCCTCTACGACATCGATGATGCCTATCTCGCGTTTTGGTTCACAGTTCTTTACTCGGAACTTGGGCTCGTTGGGGCCGGGCAGGGAAGGGCAGTTCTTGCGCGCCGTCGGCCGCAGTGGCAACGGCACCTTGGTTGGGTCTTCGAGGAACAGGCGCGCACGCACGCGGCTCGGCTTGCAGCCGGTGGGATGCTCCCGGAAGATATGGTGACCGGCCGCTGGTGGGCTTCGACCGGGGAGCCCTGCGAAGTGGATGTCCTGGGCCTGCGCGGTTCGCGTACCTATCTCCTGGGCGAGGCCCGGTGGCAGGAGCGGCCCCTGGGGATGCGCGACCTGCGAACGCTCATGACAAAGGTGCGGCGCGTGCCCAACCCGGTAGACGATCCTCGCTGGGCGCTTTGGGGCCGGGGCGGCGTTGATTCCGAGGTCAGGCGCTTTGGCGCGCTGGGCTTCGACCTCGAGGACATGATCGAGGCGTAGCGGTCGCCCGCCTCTCAGCGACGCCTCAGGTGCGGGGGTAACATTGGTCCCGGGAGCCTGCCGGGCTCCAGGGAGGAAACCCCGCCGTGGGCAAGAACACCATCAAGACCTTCGTCTTCCTGGCCGCCCTAACGGGCCTGTTGCTCTACGTCGGGGATCTGCTGGGAGGCCTGTTCATCGCCATCCCACTCGTGTTGCTGATGAACTTCGCCGGGTATTTCTGGTCGCACAAGATCGTGCTGAGGATGACGAAGGCCAAGCCGGTGACCGAGGCCGAGGCGCCGTGGTTCTACCGGATCGTGCGCGAGCTGGCGCAAAAGGCAAGCATGCCGATGCCGGCGCTGTACATCATGCCGGCGCCGCAGCCCAACGCTTTCGCGACGGGACGCAACCCCGAGCACGCCGTCGTTGCGGTGACCGACGGCATTTTGAACGTGCTCAACGAGGAGGAGCTGTCCGGAGTCCTGGCCCACGAGCTGGCCCACGTGCGCAACCGGGACATTCTCATCGGTGCCGTGGCGGCGATGATCGCCGGCGTGATCACCATGATCTCCCGCATCGCCCTTTGGGGCGCGATGTTCGGCGGGGGCGACGACGACGACGGAGGTGGGCCCTTCGGCGCGCTGGCCGGGTTGCTGATGATCCTGCTGGCGCCGATCGCTGCGCTGCTGATCCAGATGGCGGTGTCGCGGTCGCGCGAGGCGCAGGCCGACGCGAGCGGGGCGCACCTGCTGGGTGATGCCACGCCGCTGGCGAACGCGCTGATGAAGATCGACGCCGCGGCGAAGGCGGTGCCGCCGATGGCCGTGAACCCGGCCGTCTCACACGTGTTCTTGCAGAGCCCGTTTCGCGGGCAGAACGTCGCCAAGCTCTTCATGAGCCACCCCCCGCTCGAAGAGCGGCTTGCGCAGCTGCGCGAGCTCGGCGCGAGGATCTAACGCCCGCGTAATAGAGCGCCCCCGTGCCCCGGGGGCGCTCGCTTTTTCGGGGTCGCCCGGCTCGGTTACTGACACTCCACATGTGCCGCTTCGGAGGAGATTGGACCTCGTCTGGGCGCCATAGGGCAAATCGCACGAGGGGGCCCCGCAAGGACTTGCCCTCCCAAGTGTCGAACAAGTGAACCGGGGAACGTCTTGAGATAGTCTTAAATTTACGCCATTACGAGACAATTCATCGAGAATGGCGAGTAGATGGGTCGGAGATCCGGACCCATTGAGCAACCGGGTGTGCCGGGCCGGGCTTGTAGCCCGCCGGCGGGGAGTTAGGAGGTAGTGGCCATGGCAACCATCAGAGCATCAAGGGGGGCGAACCACTCCACTAGGGGGCGGCTCGCCGTGGGAACGACGGCACTGCTCGTCGGTCTGCTCACGATGGGGGTAGCGGCAGCCGGGCCGATCGCCACGCTGACGCCGACCAGCTTGAACTTTGGTGGGGTGAAGGTGAACGTTCTGAGCGCCACCAAGACGATCACGGTCAAAAACACCGGCAACGCCACGCTCACCATCGGAACCGTTGCGCTGACCGGTGCGCTCAAGGGCCACTTTGCAAAGAAGTCCGACACATGCACGGGCAAGGCCAAGGCGATCGGGACGACCTGCGCCATCGGTATCGCCTTCAAGCCACTGAGCATGGGAACCAAGACAGCTGCCGTTTCTATCCCGACCAACGCGGGGACGAAGAGCGCACCTCTAAGCGGGATCGGGCTGGCGGCCGTGGCTGTGTTCGATCCGGCCACTTGGAACTTCGGGGAAATTCAGGGCTGTGCCTTTGATTGCGACGATGAAGCTCTCGGCGACATCCGCCCGAATGAGACCGATCCCAAGAACATGACCATTCGCAGTACCGGAAACATAGCGCTCATCATCCAAAGTGTCACCATGACCGGACCCGGAGGAGCGGCGGATGACTTCCGCAAGACGGCAGACAATTGCTCGTCGAAGACCATTGCCGTTGGGGCAAGTTGTACGGTGAGCATCAAGTTCAAGCCGGCCACGGTTGCGGGAAATCGGCAAGTAGTTCTTTCGCTGACGAGCAACCACCTGGGGACTCCACCGAAGGCGACACTTTCCGGTGTGGCGACTGACGCCGATAATCCATACGCCGCGTTCACCGTACCCTCGGTCGGACAGAATCTCAGGGATACAATGGGTCCGACTCTGAAGGAAGCCTGGCAGTACACGATTGGGTTGGATAACTATTGGCGCATTGCGCCCGGCCAGGCTCTTGCCGGTTCGGCCGGGGATCGCTTCTCAGGTATTGAGAGCGTCGCGGTGAGGTTCAAGAAACACACCGACCAGGTTACGGCGTCGTATTCGCCTGCCGCCGTAACCTGTAGCGATCCATTCAGATGAGTGTGCACTTGGCCAATCTCGACGCCCGGAGCCGGCGTTTACCTTGTCGATGTTCTCGTCGTAGACAATAAGGACAACCCGGTCATTGGCGAAGGCGAATCGGAGCGGGTACCTCAGATAGACGGCGCCATAGTTATTGCGGGGGTCTAGTCCCAAGAATAAGGGGCAGCGACATCTTCAGCCCGAAACGCACGTAGGCGGGCCCGGGTTACCTGACCTGGGCCCGCC
>JBKKBZ010000074.1:0-25513 GCA_046713235.1 Actinomycetota bacterium
GCCGACGCCCGCCGGCGGTCTATCGGACGTCGGGCCGACCCCAACCCGAGAACACCCTGTACAGGCCACATAGAGAAACAGCGATCGCCCGTTAGAATCCGCGGGCCCATGCACATCGTCTACGTCGGGCCGGTCCCGCCCTTTCGCGGCGGGATCTCGCAGCACGGGGCTCGAGTCGTGGCGGCACTCTCCGGCGCAGGACACGACGTAGCCGTTCGCTCCTGGGGCGCGCAGTATCCGCGGGCGCTGTATCCCGGTGAGCCGCGCGACGCGAAAGCGATTCCGCCGGCCGGCGCCCGCTTCGACCTCAACTGGTACAGCCCAGCCTCCTGGTGGCGGGCCGGCCGGGAGGCGCGCGGGGCGGACCTTCTCGTGTTCCCGTGGGTGACTCCGGTTCAGGCCCCGGCGTACCGGGTGATGCTCGGTGCGGCGGGTGCGACTGCGGCCGTGGCCCTCGTGCACAACCCCTTGCCGCACGAGCGGCGGGCTTTCGACCGGCCGCTGACCGCCGGGGTGCTCCGGCGATTGCGCGGTGCGGTCGTTCACGCGGGGACGGCACGCGAGGTGCTCCTTTCGATCGCCCCCGGTCTCCCGGTCGTGGTGGTGCCGCTTCCGCCGAATCTCGACCTGTCGCCCACGCCGCTCCCCGGCAGGCCTCCGCTGCGACTGCTGTTTCTCGGCTTCGTCCGGCCGTACAAGGGACTCGACGTTGCGATCGAGGCGCTCGCCATCCTTCGGAAGGACGGCATGGACGCCACCCTGACCGTGGCCGGCGAGTTCTGGGGTCCGGTGGATCCGTGGCGCGAGCAGATCCATGCCGCGGGCCTGGACGGCGCCGTGGAGATCCGGCCCGGCTACGCGAGCGACGCAGAGACCGCAGCCCTGCTCTCTTCTCATCACCTCGTTGTCGCGCCCTACCGGACCGCCACTCAGTCCGCGATCGTTCCGCTTGCCTACGCGGCCGGGCGGCCCGTGGCGGCCACGACTGCCGGGGGGTTGAGCGAGGTGGTCAAGGAGGGGGTAACGGGCGCCCTAGCTCTCCCAGGTGATGCGCCGGGCTTTGCCGCCGCGGTTAGGCGCGTGGCCGAAAACCTTCCGCCGATGGCGGCGAACGCAACGAAGGCGACGACTAGCTGGGGCGATGTTGCCCATGCGATCATCGCCATTGCCGGCGGTGGGCGCCGGCCCGGGTCGACCTAACGGGGAGGAGCGGCCCCGGTTCCGGCGTGACCCGCCCTAACGTCCGTTGACCATGTCTCCCGGTGGATTGAGCGCCACGAGCGTGTCCGACACCTCGTGGACGTTGCACGAGCAGTATCCGAATCGTGAGAAAATACCCGTGGCGAACACCCGGCGTTTGCCCTCTGAGACGATGTAGATATTGGAGTTCGAACCGCTCACGAGCCAGCCGTCCCGGAATCCGAGAAGGGCACCTTCACCGATCGCGTTGAAAGTCGCCGACTGCACGGTCACGATGTCCGCGCTTGTAAATCTCCAGGAGCCGATGACGCCGCCGAACATGCCCCGGCGCTTCCCGCCGTGAATAAGGAACGTCCCGCCCCCGGCCGAGGATCGGAGGACGATTCCGTCGGGATACTTGCCGCGCTCGACCGGCGCTCCCAGCTTGAACTGTGAGAGGAGCGATGTGGTCACCTTGACGACTCGGGAGTCCGAGAATCCCATGGCGAGGAAATCGGCGCGCGACTGGAATTGACGCAGAGTGCCGGCGGAGACGACGTACACGGACGGAGATGTGTCGCCCTGGAGCAAGATTCCGTCACGGTAAGGGAGAGATCCCTGAACCGGAAGGGCACTGACCTCCGCTGCGGAGATGCCCACCGGTTCGCCCGAGTAGGCGTGGGAGTCGAAGATCGCCGCCGCTGGAACTGCGAGCCGGCCGGTTGCCGTCATCCGGTACACGGTCGATCCAACCCTGACGAAGCTGCCCGCCGGGAGCCTTTTCAGCACGATCTTCTCCCGGATCTCTTGCATCCGCGCATAGCCGTACTGCCCGTTACACGACGTGAAGCTCAAGTCCCGGTGCGCGACGACCGTCCTCGACGGGATCGTCGTTCCGGGCGGCCACCGGGCGCCGTCGCCTTCTGCGGCCGTTAGACTTGTGTAGCCGAGCGGACGAATCTGGTGAACGGTGAACTTCCACGACAAGATCCTGGCCACCCCGTCGACGTTCGCCGTGGTCGGTGACGCCGATGAGAAATCTCCCAGCATCGCGACTCCGGTGGTGCCGGCGTTGAAGCCTCCGGTGTGCGCGCCGATCACAGGCCGGTCCATGCCACCCCAGCGGCCCTCGAAGATCTGTCCGTAGCGGTCCACGAGGAAGTTGTAGGCGATGTCTCGAAAACCCCTGCTTTTGACGTGGTAGTAGTAGATCGCCCTGATGATCGCCGCCGATTCCCCCGGCGAGTACGAATTCGTTCCCACAGTGTGGTGAACAACGGCGGCCTTAACCGACGACGCATACGACGGAGGAGTTTGCTCACGGATGCGCTCGTCCGCTCCCCACTGCGCGCGGGTGAACGCTCCGACGGGTCCGGAGCCGGCAGCCGCGGCGGGAGTCGTGCCGGTCGCCCAGCGTCCGACGGCGCGGAGCGCTCGCTCCGGAGGGGAGGGATCGTCGGCGTCACCTTTCACGTTGACCAGATGCAGACGAGCGGCCGGAGCTCCCCGCAACTGTACGAAGCGAGCGTCCCCCACCCAGACAGGCGCCGAATACCGTGCGTCACGCCGGCCTTCTCGAAGCCGCGTGTCGGGGCTCTCGGCTCCGTCCGCCTCAAGGAGTTGCCACGGAGTCCAGCTGACCCCGTCCAGGCTGGTGCGCACCTGGGCGTCATCGACGCGCCGGTCGACCCATGATGCGGCGACCAGATTGAACCGGATCGGTGCCCTCCACGCGGTCAGGCCGCCGGCTTCGACGGTCCTGGCGACGGTGCGCGGCGCGGCGGAGACGACGGGAATCGCCGGCCAGCCGACGGCAAGGGCAAACGAACCGAGCAATACCGAGGAAAGCTTCTTCATCTTCATCCAACCTCACTCACGCGTGTGGTGGTGGACCCGTTGGGACCGGTACCTGTGACGACGGCCATCCGCCCGTCTCCATTCCAGTCGGCGAGTCCCAAGCGAACACCCCCGTAGTACCCCGCGTAGGCGATGAATGAAACGTGCAACGCTTGATCCGGATGGATGATCTTGACGGTCGGCCCCGTGCCGCCATCGTAGGACACCACGACCTCTGCCTTCCGGTCTCCATCGACGTCACCGGCCCCGACGTGCGTTCCGCCGGTCCATGATCCCGACCCCGGCTGCTCGAGCCAGCTTCGGACGAGTGTGCTGTTCGCGCGCCAGATTCGCACGTTCGGCGTGCCGCCCGGACCCGGCGCCGTTACGACCTCGGCCTTGCCGTCGGCATCGACGTCGCCGGCGGCGACACGGATCCCCCCGGTGAACGAGCCGTAGCCGATCCACTCGGAGAGCTTGCCGACCTTGCCCGACGCGAAGCGGTACACACCGGCTCGGGATCCTCCCTTGCCCTGCCCGACGACGATCTCCTCCGGTCCCGTCCCGTCGGTGTTCGCGACGGCAACCGTAACGCCGCCCGTCGAGCTTCCGAAGGGGTCGAACTCCTTGAGCAGACGCAGGCCGCCGGTGAGCGTCCAGATGCGAACCCGGCCCACCATGCCCGGACCCGGCGCAGTAACGATCTCCTCTCCGGTGGTCGCAGCGTCTACGTTGCCGGACGCGACGCGCACACCACCGGTGAATCGCGGGTCGTAAGCGTTGAACTCCGACGTGCGGATGACCCGGCCGTCGTCGTACAGCGCGTACGTGCGGACGAGCGGTTCCCGGTCGAGTCCCGTCACGAGCTGGTCGCGAGGGGAGTAACCGAGCTTTCCGGCGGCGACCCACTGCCCGGACTGCGAGGAGAACGCGCTGAAGCTGAATCGGCGGACGACGTCGGGACCGGCCGTAGCCTTTCGGATCCGGAACTTCGTACTCTTCAGTCCCAGAACGCTGCGCAGCCTCTCACCGCTGACTCGCTTCGTGCCGCCGCTTCCGGCGATTCGCACTCCACCGCTGTCGGAGTCGATGACCCAGAGCACCCGGCCGGACACGCCGTAGGGTGCCAAGGTCTCTATGGACGTCAGCGTGCCGACGGCAGTATCCGCGTACGCATTGAGCCTGGACTGAAGCTCAGTCGGCGTGTAGGTGAAACTCCACGCATGGTTGGGGCTTGCGACGTCTCCGTCATCCCGTACGCCGCGCAGGTAGGGGATGGCCGAGCCCCCCCAAACGTATTCATTGCTCTCCGTGTATCCGCCGCTCGACGACGAGTAGTAAGCCTGGATCGGCTGTCCCTGGTACAGCGCGAGCTTCCCGGCGGTCGCGTCGACGGCCGACTTCCAAACGGTGCCCCAAGAGCCTTCCTCCTTGGAGTAGCCGACGTACGCTTGGTCGTTCGTCGTCGATGACAGGGCGCAGTTACACCCGACGCGGTTCTGCCCGAGACGAGTAATCTTCTCGACGGCATAAGTGCGTGCGGCTATGACTTGAGCCTTCAGCGCTTCGGCCGGCCAGGAGGAAGGCACCTCACCCAGCCCGTACAGGTATCGATCAAACGGTGCGATGAGCAGGATGGCCCGCATGCGATAGGCGGATCCACTGCCGTACACGTTCAGCTCCAAAGGACCCCAGCGATACTTGTTGCCGAGGTCGGACATATCAAGGAGCTTCCCAGCGTTCGAGTCCCACGACAGCGCCAGGTGCGTGGAGGTGCTTCCGGTTACGAGGACGGACGAGGATCCGTATCTTGCGACGCCGTAACGCCCGTCGTTCGTCGACCAGATTTTCCAGCGTTCGCCGGAGCGCATCGTTGCTACGGTCGTCGAGCCGGCCCGAACGGCCGTGTCGCCGGTCGGGGCAAACCAGAGGCTGGTTCGGTCTTGCGCGATACCGACGCGCACGCTCGACGGGACGGAGGCGGCGCCGACCGTGATCCCCGAGTAGTACCGCTGAAGAATCTGCGTAGCGTTCCAGCCTGCGTCGGCGTAGCCCTTGGCGCCCCATTGACTCATTCCCAGCCCGTGGCCGTATCCACCGCCCTCGACGATCCACTCCACCTGGCTGTTGGGGTGTGACGATGCCATGCCTGCCGGCAGCGCGATCATGCCGCCGAGCAGTGCAAGTTGGACGCAAAGACGCGGAAATCGACTCCTCCCCATGCCCGGGGTTTCGTCCCCGGTGCGATGCGCCTTTAGCCTTGTGTGACTGTTGTTGACACTTGTTAAGCAGAGTTAAGCCCGGACGCCGATCCATCTGGCTCGCGAAGCGGACGCTCGGGTGGTCGCCGGCCGTTTCTCTGCGCGAGGGGATCGCCCGGACGTGGGCGGCCGTGACGGCTGGCGACTTTCCCCCGGCTTGACGCCGGGCTACGAGGCGATCTCCCGAGCAAGCTGCTGAACACGTGCCGGTTCGTCTTTGAGCAGCGCCTGGAGCCGCTCCTGGATGAGCGGGGGATCGGCGCGATGCCGTTGTAAATCTGCGGCCGCCGAGGCGATCTCGCGGTAACGCTCGTCACCGGTGACGAGATACTTGCGGCGGTACATCGCTTCGATCGTCGTCAGGCTTCGCTCGGGCGCATACCGCGTAGCGTCGTAGCAGGATCGCTCGCCTCGCGAGAAGCCCGTGACGGCGTCGTCCGGCGCCCGTCTCCGGCCCTGGATGGCGGCGCGAGCCCGGAGAAGGCGCGGAAGGCCGACTAAGGTTTCGAGAATGACCAGAAGGCTGTGCTTCGGATAGATTCCACGCACGGCGTTGCGCAGCTGCACGAGCGATCTGCGTGTGGCTGCCCTGACGGCATGACCCCGCTCGAAGTTCTTGAGGACGGTCCGGATGAAGTTGCGTTCGATGAGCCGGTATTTAAATGAGTAATCGAGCAAGCGCGATGTATACGAGTGCCGGTGCCGTACTACCGCTCCCGGAGCCGTGAGGAATCCGTAGCCGAGAACGTTGGCCCGGAAGCACCAGTCGATATCTTCGTAGTACATGAAGAACGATTCATCGAGCGGCCCCACGCGACCGGTTGCGAACGCGCCGGTCCTAATCAGCGCGGCCGCGAAGCACGCCCCGAAAGTTCTTTCGACGCGGTCGTACTGGCCGATGTCGATCTGGCCGATGCCCATGTTGAATGCCACGCCGGTGGCGGTCACGAGGTTGCCCACCGCGTCGAATACTTCGGGGTCGTCGTCGAAGACGAGCTTCGGGGCAACACCGACGATGTCGGTCTCCGCCGTCGCCAGCACCCGGTGCATCTCCTCCACGGCGTTGCCCGCAACCTCGGTATCGTTGTTCAACACGAAGACGTAGGGAGTGCGCACTTCTGCAATGCCGCGATTGATCCCGCCGGAGAAGCCGTAATTCTTGTCCAGCCGTAGTTGCCGCACGCCGGGAAAGGTGTGTTGCAGCGCATCGAGTGCATCGCGGTTTCGAGCCGATCCGTTGTCGACCAGGATCGTTTCGACCGGACGGCTCTGGCGCGCCAGTGACCCCAGACATCTCTCGAGCACGTCGTATTCGGCGCCGTAGTTCAAAACGATGGCCGTCACATCGGTCGCAGCCGAGCCGACCCGACGGGCATCCGTGCGCACCCGGCCCGCGGAGCGGGCCACGTCCTCGTAGGCCGTGGCCGCGTCATCCCAGCGAAAGCGATCCCGCGCCCGCCGGCCCGCCTCCTCTCCCATCGTCCGGCGGAGAACGGGGTCGCCCGCGAGCAGCTCCACGCCCTCGGCCAGCCGTGCAGCATCGCCGGCAAGGATCGCCGTTTCGCCGGGTGCGGCCACTTCCCGGTGGGCCCCGATATCCAGCGCCACGCTCGGCAGCCCGGCGTGATGAGCTTCGGCCAGAGGAAGGTCGAAGCCCTCCCACCGGCTGGCCGTGACGAAGATGTCGGCGGCCGCGTAAAGGTCCGGCATCCGCCCGGGCGGCGGGCCGAGCACCGCAACGCCGCCGGCGGCCCGAATCAGGCGGGCGTCGGTCTCTTCGCCTCGGCCCGCCATTACGAGCCGGATGCCCTTCGTGCGCCACTGCGGTGCGAAGCGCAGCAAGTCGGCGGTGCCTTTGTACGGCTGACGATCCGGGTTAAGCCGGCCGACGTACAGAGCCGCGATCTCCTCCGGGCCGATCCCCAGCGCGGCCCGTGCAGCCTCGCGCCGTTCCGGGGTAGTCGGATAATGGTCCGCGCCGTTTGGGATCACCCGTGTTCGGGAGCCGATCTCCCGAGGAAAGCTGTTGCGAAGAAACTCGGATACCGTCACGAGCGCCGAAGCGCGAGGGAGATAGTGGCGGTACTGCATGCGCGAGACGTAGGAGAACATCGCGCGACGCGGCAAGGACATCCCTTCGGTGGAGCTGATGCCGTGGTCGACCGCCACCGTCGGCGTGGCGAGGACGGGAATCAACGAGAAGAACGGGAAGGTCTCGATGAAGACCACATCGAGGTCTTGCGCATCTAGGTACGGCGCCCAGCGCCTCGCGCGAAACTCGTAGCGCGGATAGAGGCGATCCGGAGCCACCGGAAGCCGCTCGACCGCGTACGTTCCCGTGCGGGCTCCTTCCTCGACGTTCGCCGCGTACACGGTCACATCGTTGCCGGCCGACGACAGCCGCGTAGCGACCTGATCGATGACGAGATCGACACCGAATCCGACGAGGAGTCGCTCCGCCAGGAACCCGATGCGCATCTAGTCGGTCGGCAGCGCCGCAGGTTGCTCGGCGCTCCACCGACCATCGAGATCGAGCGTACCAACCATCTCGGTGCTGCCGAGGACGTCGATGCCCCGCGCCCGTTCGATCTCCTGGTAGACGTGGAGACAGCTCCAATCCAAGATCGCGACCGACAGCCAGTACCGGCCGGTCACAAGGGGGACGACGCCCAGTCGGAGGTCGACGACGCCCCGGCCGCTCACCTGCGGCAGGTCGATTCCGCCCAGCTTCGAGTGCGACAGCGCGAGGACGTCTCCGTTGTCGCGGTGAATGCCGACGCGGAAGACCGGGCGCTCAACCGGCTCGGCGGCCTCGTAGGTCATGCGGATCGTAAGCGGCGCTCCGGCATGAGACGCTTCGGCCTCGAGGCCACCCTCGTCGAGGAGATCCACGGAGACGAACCGGATCGTCCCACCACCGGGTGGAGCGAGCGCATGCCCCCTATCGGGGGATACTGTCTGGAGATACAGATCGATGGTTGCGCCCGGCTCTCCGTCGCCCATCAGCTCGCCGCCGTGGAGGAACAGGACGCGGTCGCACAAGGACCGCAGGGTTCCGAGGGCGTGCGAGACGACGACGACCGTCGCGCCGGACCGCCGCATCTCGTAGAGCTTGTCCGAAGAGCGTCTTTGAAATGCTTCGTCGCCGACGGCAAGGATCTCATCCACGAGGAGCACGTCGGGCTCGAGCAAGGTCGCGATGGCAAAACCCAGCCGGACGTACATTCCGCTGGAGTAGTTCTTGACCGGCGTGTCGATGAACCGCTCGAGCTCTGCGAAAGCCACGATCTCATCGAAGCGGCGCCGGATGTCCTTACGGCCGAATCCGAGTATCGATCCGTTCAAGAAAACGTTCTCACGCCCGCTGAGGTCGGGGTGGAATCCGGCCCCCAGCTCGAGCAGCGCTCCGAGGCGGCCGTTCACACGCACCGAACCGCGATCGGGCCTCAAAATCCGGGCGAGCACCTTCAGGAGCGTGCTTTTTCCGCTGCCGTTTTCCCCGATGATGCCGACCGTCTGGCCGGACTGAATGCCGAACGTTACTTCGCGCAAGGCCCACAGCTCCTCGTACGCCGCGCGCTTCCGGCGGAGAAAGGTTTCCTTGAACGTCTGGTTGCGCTCGTGGTAGAGGCGGAAGCGCTTCCACAGCCGGTCGGTCGTGATCGCGTTCACGTGTCAACCGCCCCCAGGACCTGCATCAGACTTCCTCCGGAAACCGCGGCTCCAGCCGCCGGAAGGTCCACCAGCCGAGAGCAAGCATGGCGATCGCGGAGAGCGGGGCATAGATCGCGATTTTGGGCTGTGGGAAGCGACCTTCGTACAGGATGGCGCGGAAGGCCCGGATGAAGTTCGTTGCAGGGTTGGCTAGATACAGGGTCAGCAACGTCCCATCGAGGTTCTTGCGCGCGAGCGAGAGAGGATAGATGATCGGCGTCGCGTAGAACCAGACCAAAGTGAGGATCGCGAGCAGCTGCTGCGTGTCGCGGAAGTAGACGTTGACGGCAGCAAGGAAAAGAGCCAGCCCGAGCGCGAAGACGGCGAAGATCACGATGAGAAGCGGCAGCAGATACAGGGTCGTCCAGAACTGCAGGCCCGAGACTCCGAGGAACACGAATACGACGGTGAGTTCGAGGAGGAAGCTCACTCCATGCGCCAGCACGACCGACAACGGAAGCGTCTCCCGGGGGAAATGGACTTTGCGGATCAAGCCGCCCGCGGAGGTGATCGAGACCGACCCTGCGGACATGCAATTGACCAAGTAGTTCCAAGGGAGAAGACCCGTGAGCACAAACGCAGGAAAGGATGCCCTCCCTGCCGGCGTTGCGGGTGCTTCGATCCGCAGGACGTACTTGAAGACCAGCGTGAACACGGCGACGAGCAGCAAGGGATTGAGCAAAGACCAACAGAATCCCAGGACCGACCCCTTGTACCGGACCTTGAGGTCGCGGGCGACGAGGTTGGCCGTGAGCTCGTGCGAAGCGGTGAGGTTCCGAACGGCCATTGGCGGCTGAAGGATATACGAGGAATCGGCCACCCGGCGTGGTAGCATCTCGGCGCTCAGGAGGCCCGAAATCCCTGTGAAGGCGCTGATCCTTGCGGGCGGTGAAGGGACGCGCTTGCGTCCACTCACCCTCACCACACCCAAGCCGTTGCTTCCGATCGCCAACCGTCCTCACCTCGCGCACATCCTCGATCTGCTTGCCCGCCACCATCTCGACGAGGCGGTCCTGATGACGGGATTCGGCGCCGAGCGCTTCGACGGATTCGAAGGCCCGCCGGGTGTGGCGCTAACGTTCGTCAGGGAGCCGGAACCGCTGGGTACCTCCGGGCCCGTGAAGGTGATGGAGGACGAGCTCGACGCGACTTTCCTTGTCTTCAACGGCGATGTGCTTACCGGGGCCGATCTCACGGCGATGATCGCTCAGCACCGCCGAAGCGGAGCCGCGGCGACTCTCGCGCTCGCCGCAGTCGACGACGTGGGTCCATACGGTCTCGTCCCGCTCGACGCCGACGGCCGGGTGCAGGCATTTCTGGAGAAGCCGCCGGCAAACGAGGCGTCGGGGGGGCGGCTCGTCAATGCCGGGACCTATGTTCTCGAGCCGCAGGTCCTCAAGCATGTGCACTCGGGACCATCGAGCTTTGAACGTGAGCTATTCCCGGCGCTTCTAGAGGCAGGAGAGCCGGTCTACGGCTTCCCGGTGAGTTCCTACTGGATCGACATCGGGACACCCGAGCGCTACCTCCAGGCGCACTGGGACATCCTCGAGGGCCGCGTCCCTCACGTGGCGGCAACCCCGCCGTCCGGGCTTCGGGTTGCGGCTCAAGGGATCGGACGGCGAGTCGTTCTCGGAGATCGATGTGAGGTCGCCGCCGGTGCGCGCGTCTCCGGAAGCGTGCTTCTCGACGGCAGCCGCCTCGCACCGGGCAGCCGGGTCGAGGGCTCGATCCTAGGATACGAGGTCGTCGTGGAAGCCGGAGCGACGATTGAGGGCTCCGTCGTAGGCGACGGCTGCCGCATCCGCTCGGGGTGTCGAGTTCGCGGAGCCCGCCTCGACCCGGGTAGTCTCTTGCCGCCGGATTCGATTGTGGAGGCATGAGCGTGCGCGTTCTCATTACGGGCATCACGGGTTTCGTCGGAAGCCATCTCGCCGAGTACCTGCTCGCCGAGGGTCATGAGGTACACGGCACCGCGCGCTGGCGTTCTTCACGGGAAAACATCGCCGCGGTCGCCGGCAAGGTCGCGCTACACGAGTGCGACCTGCGCGACGCCGGTGCAACCAGGCGTGCGGTTGCCATCTCCGGGCCGGAGCTGGTCTTCCATCTCGCTGCGCAATCCTACGTCCCTGCCTCGTGGATCATCCCCGTCGAGACGATGAGCGCCAATGTTTTGGGGCAGGTGAACCTGCTCGAGGCGCTTCGAGCGGAGGCTCCGAAAGCCCGTATCCAGATCGCAGGCTCGAGTGAGGAATACGGTTTGGTGCACGAGGAGGAAGCGCCGATCACGGAAGACAACCCGCTGCGTCCGTTGTCGCCCTACGGGGTGAGCAAGGTGGCGCAGGATCTGATGGGCTTTCAGTACTTCCGGTCCTACGGCATGCACATCGTCCGTACCCGGGCGTTCAACCACGAAGGGCCGCGCCGGGGCGAGGTCTTCGTCACATCGAACTTTGCCAAGCAGGTTGCCGAGATCGAGACCGGCAAGCGCGAATATCTGTCGGTCGGAAACCTCAAAGCCCGGCGCGACTTCACCGATGTGCGCGATGTGGTCCGCGCCTACTTCCTGGCGCTGAAATCAGGAGAGGCCGGCGCCGTCTACAACATCGGCAGCGGACGGCTTTGGCGCATCGAGGAGATCGCAGGCATCCTTCGGGGATTCTCGTCCGTGCCGTTCGACGTCCGGGAAGACCCCACCCGCATGCGGCCGTCCGACGTGGAGTTTCTCCTGTGTGACCCAAGGCGCTTCCGCGATGCAACGGGCTGGGAGCCTAATATCCCCTTCGAGACGACCCTCAAGGACACTCTGGATTACTGGCGTCAGCGGGTCAATACCGGCGCCTAATAACGTTCAACGATCGCCCGCTGCTCTTCGAGAATCGCCAGCAGGCCGTCGGCAATGTCGTGCTCGGGTTTCCACCCCAGCGACCGCAGGAGCGAATTGTCGCCGACGAGGACGGGAAGGTCGGCCGGTCGGAAGCGGGTCTGGACGACCTCGATCTCGACCTTGGCGTGCCCTACCAGCACATCGAGGAGATCACGCAATCTTGTTCCCGTTCCCGAGCACACGTTGACGAGGGCGCCGGGCTCGCCCTGCTCGGCTAAGGCTGCATACGCGCGGACGGCGTCGCGCACATGGAGGTAGTCCCGCACGACCTCGAGATTCCCGGCCTCGAGTCTTCCGCCACCGTGCCGCTCCGCCAGGGCCACCTGGGCAGCCCAGTCGGCAAGCGCGAAGCCGCGTCGCTGTCCCGGACCGAGCTGCGCGAACGACCGTGTGCCGACGACCCGAAGCCCGGCCCCTCGCGCGTATGCCGACGCCAGGGCCTCGACTCCCGCCTTCGAGGCCGCGTACGGGCTCTGCGGCCGCAGCGGCGCCGTCTCGGGGATGGGCTGCTCGTTCTGGAGGCCGTACACGTCGCCGCTGCCGGCGACGATCACGGTGGCCGCCGGAGTAATCGCCGCCACGGCATCGAGGAGCCGTCCCGTTCCGATAACGTTGGCTTCGAGGGTGCCGAACGGGTCGTCCCACGATCGGGCCACCGAGGCCTGCGCGCCGAGGTGATATACGATCTGCGCCCGCGCTTCGGCGACTATCGAGTGCAGATCGCCGTGCGCGAGATCGGCGGGGCGGTAGCGGTCGGAAGCGAGCCAGGAGGGAGTGTCGTGGCTGCGAGCCGTGCCCCAGACTTCGCCGCCCGAAAGTTCCTCTATCAGATGCCGGGCGACGAACCCGGATGCACCGGTGACGAGGATGCGCACTGGAATCCTCCCATCGCCCGACGGCCGGACTACTCTAATCGAGGACGTCCAGGGAGGGGCTAGAGGTTGAAGATTGCCGTCGTAGGAACCGGTTACGTCGGACTGGTGACCGGGGCTTGTTTCGCAGAGCTGGGCCATGACGTGATCTGTGTGGACGTGGACGCCGAAAAGATCGCCAAGCTTCGCGGGGGAAACGTCCCGATCCACGAGCCCGGGCTCGAAGAAGTGGTCGCGCGCGGCATCGAAGGAGGCAGGCTGCGGTTCACGACCGACCTCGGTGAGGCGGTGCGTCCGGCGAAGCTCGTGTTCGTCTGCGTTCCCACTCCGCCGCTGGAGGACGGTGGCGCCGACCTATCGCACGTCGAAGACGCCGCACGCGAGATCGTGAAGCACATCGCCGACTATAAGGTCGTGGTCAACAAGAGCACTATCCCCGTCGGTTCGACCGGCCGTATCGAACGCATCGTGCACGAGCGTCTTCCGGCTCAGATCGAGTTCGACTTTGCCTCGAACCCCGAGTTCCTGCGGGAAGGTTCGGCCGTCTTTGATTTCATGCATCCCGACCGGGTCGTCATCGGAACTAGAAGCGAGCGCGCCGCAGGCCTTCTCACCCAGCTCTACCGGCCGCTCGGCGCTCCGCTGATCGTCACCCATACCGAGACCGCAGAGATGATCAAGTACGCCTCTAACGCTTTTCTCGCGACCAAGATCTCCTTCATCAACGCGGTGGCAAACATCTGTGACGCCGTCGGCGCCGACGTGAAAGAGGTCGCGCTCGGCATGGGCTACGACGCCCGCATCGGCTTCGAGTTTCTGAAACCCGGTCCCGGCTTCGGCGGATCGTGCTTCCCCAAGGATTGCAAGGCGCTTGTGGCCGTCGCCGACCAGGCCGGCTACGACTTCCACCTTCTCAAGGGCGTGCTCCGGGTCAACGAGGAGCAGCACCGTGTGATCGCACGCAAGGTCGAGCGCATCGTCGGGGATGTGCAAGGCAAGCGGATCGCGGCCTGGGGCTTGACCTTCAAGCCCAACACGGATGACGTGCGCGATTCTCCGTCGTTGGCCGTGCTGCGAATTCTCGCAGGCAAGGGCGCGGAAATCACCGCCTACGATCCGGTTGCCGCCGACACCGGATTCGCTGAGGTTCCCGGATTGGAGCGCGCGCCCGACGCGCTGACGGCCGTTCAGGGCGCGGATTGCCTTTTGCTCCTGACGGAATGGAACGAGTTCCGCTGGGCCGACTTCGAGCGCGTCAAACAGGCTATGCGAACCCCGGCGATCGTCGACGCCCGAAACCTTCTCGACGCCCACATGCTGCGACAGTCGGGTTTTACCTACGAGGGCGTCGGGCGGTAGCGAGCCGATGAGAGTCGTCGTCACCGGGGGAGCCGGGTTTCTCGGTTCGCATCTCTGTCAACGATTGCTATCCGAGGGTCACGACGTCGTTTGCGTTGACAATCTCCTCACGGGTCGCCGCCAGCATGTTGACCTGCTCGCTAAGGAATCGCGTTTCGCATTCGTGGATGCCGACGTGTCGAGGCCGCTTTTCGTCGAGGGACCCGTTGATGCCGTGCTTCACTTTGCTTCTCCGGCGTCGCCGGTGGACTACCTGCGGCATCCCATCCCGACGCTCAAGGTCGGTGCGCTCGGAACGCACAACGCGCTTGGGATGGCGCTGGCCAAAGGTGCGCGGTTCATGCTCGCGTCTACGTCTGAGGTGTACGGCGATCCGCAGGTTCATCCGCAACCGGAGAGCTACTGGGGGCATGTCAACCCCATCGGGCCCCGCGGTGTTTACGACGAAGCCAAGCGTTTCGCGGAGGCCATGACGATGGCCTATCGCCGCGCGCACGGCCTCAGCACGCGGATCGCCCGCATCTTCAACACCTACGGCCCGCGCATGCGGCCGGCGGACGGCCGGGCGATTCCGGAATTCATCTCCGCAGCGCTCGACGGACGCCCTTTGCCGGTGCATGGCGACGGATCGCAGACGCGGTCGTTCTGCTACGTGTCGGATCTCATCGAGGGATTCGTGCGGCTGCTGGGCTCGGACTACGGCGACCCGGTGAACCTTGGGAACCCCCACGAGATGACAGTTCTGGAGATGGCCGAGCTTGTGATCAAGTTGACCGGATCCTCGTCGATTATCGAATACCACCCACGGCCGGTGGACGATCCGACAGTTCGAAACCCCGATATCAGCCGCGCGCGGGCGGTGCTCGGCTGGGAGCCGAAAGTTTCGGTAGAAGAAGGACTTCGCACGACGATCGAATGGTTCCACTCGCAGAAAGGACGTTAGAGATGCCCCGCAAGCTGTCGGAGGAGCTAAAGGAGAACGACCGGGTGGCAGTCGCCTTGCGTGGAGGGGCCGGCTGGGTCGGCGGGACCGTCGTGTGGATTCACGATGAGCAGCTACTGCTCAAGCACGAGGATTCCACGCTCGGCAGTGAGACTCCTTACGTGCTGATCGATCTCGGGGAGATCACCGGGATCGCCGTTCCCCGCGCGCTCGAACCACCGGTCAAGCCGGCCGCCGGTACGGGCTTTCTCCGCAGCTGATCCCTCGCATCTCCCGCTCGGTCAGGACGAATCATCTTCTATCGCCCGCTCGCCGCGTGGTGATCGGTCGCGCCCGCGTCACTTTCCGCACCCATGTTTCGTTTTCTCGGGTGTCGGCAATCGAAGCGCCGGCGGCGAGAGGGCCCGCAAAAAGGTGGGCGAAAAAGAATAGGAGATAGGGATGGGCAAGACTCCGTACTCGAGCGGTACGCGCGACCGTCTCATCGACAGGCTTCGCAGGCAGGCGATGGCTATGCAGAACGGGCACCGTCACGAGGACGCCCTCCTGACGACCGGCGAGGTCGCCATGCTTTTCCGGGTATCGCACCGTGCGGTCCGCTGCTGGGCCGATGCGGGCAAGCTGCCTTACATCCGCACTTTGGGCGGCCACCGTCGCTTCCTCGCCAGCGCCGTCTGGGAGGCTCTCCGCGGTGTGCTTCCCGCGACCGAACCGAAATCCAACGTCACGCCGATCAGCAGCAGCGCGTAACACGTCTCGGCGCGACGGCGACGATCTAAACCGGCTGCCCTCCCTCCCAAGTGGCCAAGCCGGCGAGAGAACCGCCCCCGGTTTCCGGGGGCGGTTTCGCGTATCGGGATCTAGAGGGGATTCGACTCGCGGCGCTGCTTGGCCACGTAATTGACCATGACATCGGCAAGAAGACCGATCGCCAAGAACTGAAACCCGAAGAAGAGCAGCAAGATGGTGTTGATCGCGATCTGAAAGCCGCGCTCGTGTAATGCCAGGTCGTAGACGAGCTTGATCACGCCCAATCCCAGGAGAGTTAACGACGGGGGAGCGAGCACGCGAAGAGGGTTGAAGTACATGATCATCCGCAGGATCTGCATCAGATACTTGTAGGTGTCCTTCACCGGATGGAATTTGGACTTCCCCGCCCGCGCCCGGTATTCGATCGGCGCGTACTGCACAGTGTGCCCGTTCGTAAGGAAAGCGAGCGTGATCGTCGATACGCAGGAAAAGCCCCTCGGAAGCATCGGCAGGTAGGGAAGCGCGACCCGCCGCCTGAAGACCCGGAAGCCGGAATTTAGGTCGGGGATCTTGGTTTCCGACAGGTATTCAGCCAGCCGCCGCAACGCCCATTTCGCCGGCGCGCGTAGCAGCTTGACCGTTCCGGCCTCGCGCTCGCGCGCGCCCACAACCTGATCCGCTCCGGTCCGGTCGAGGGCCCGAACGATGTCTCCAAAGTGGTCGTTGGGGTAGGAGAGATCGCAGTCGGTCCAGCCGACCAGCTCACCACGCGCTGCTTCGGTTCCCGCTCTGCGGGCGACGCCGACGCCGGAATTGCGCGTCAGGCGAATCAGCCGGACGCCCGGAGTGGCCTCGGCGATCTGGGCACTCCCGTCGGTGGATCCGTCGTCGACGACGATCAGCTCGTAGGGGATGCCGTCGGACTCCAGGCCCTTCTGGATGCGCTGGATTTCCTCCGGCAGGTGGTCGCGCTCGTTGTAGACGGGCAGAACGACCGAGAGCTTGACGTCCGCGTCCAACGGCGAGGTCAGCCGGCCGGCGATCCGGGGATGTCGCCCTCGGGACCCTTGCCCTTGTAGAGCTTGGCGAACGTCTTCACTACCTCGACGACCTTGTCATTCGGGTTGTTGCAACCGAGCAGCTTGCCCCAGACCGACACCGCGACCTTGTACTGCATGTCGGCGTTCGGCGTCACGAGAACGCGCTTGTCGTCCTCCTTGGCCACGTCCTCGAGCTTGTCGATGATCGACTGGTCCAATCCGTCCGTCTTATACGAGATGACGGCGTGTCCATGCTCGAGGTTGTGAACCTGAATTTCCTTCTGCAATGGTGCCGTGTGCACGCCGGTCGGTCCGGTGGTCCCGTAATGGTCGCCGGAGGTCGGAGGATTCGTGTTGTAATTGTAGGTCTGTGGCGCGGAGATGTGATTGCGCCCCTGCTCGGGCGACTCGATGAACTTCGAATCGCATCCGGCGGCGGCCGCGTTCTTGAGAAAGTCTCGCTTCTCGGCCCGGTTCTTCGAGCCTCGGGATGTGGCGAAGACCACGATCCCTGCAATCAGCGCGAGAATCAGAAAGCCGTAGACGACCTTCCTCGTGCGCCGCTTGCGCTTACGACGCTTGACTTCCTCCAAGCGCTTCCGGCGTGCTTCCTCTTTCCGGTCGGCTTTTGTCAGCTTCTTTCCGCCTTGCGTCACGCGATCCTCCTCGGCGCTGGGACCGAGGCGGGTTTATAGCATCCGCGCGCGCCGGGCGTCATCCCGGCCCGGCGCCGGCCGACGTGCGGCGCCACGAGGTCGACTGGGTCGCGCCGACGGGCGAGGACGCGTTCCGGACCCGCCGACCTCATCGCTCCGCGAGAAACTCGTCTGCCGGTACCGGCCTCCGGGGCTCCGGTTCACCCGCCGGATAGCCGGCCGCCACGCAGCCGACCGCCGACCAGTCACCGTCCAGTCCAAGGGCTGCTGCGGCTTCTGCCGGGCAGAACATGCTCGAGGAGACCCAGCACGATCCGACACCTTGGGCGGAGAGGGCGACCATGAGGTTCTGGATGGCCGCCCCGGCGGAAGCCACGAACATGTCGCGCTCCGCGATCCTGCGCCGGTCATCGGGATACCGTTCGGCCGGCGACGTCGACACGAAACAGGCCAACAGGACCGGCGCAGCTCCCAGCAGCTCTTGCGACCGGGCAAGCCGGCGCTCGATCGTTTGCCGACGGGCGCCGTCGGTTTCGAGATCGGCTCTCCACACGGAGCTCATCGCATCCACAAGGGTCCGGCGCGCCCCGGCCGAAACCGGCCACACGAATCGCCAAGGCCTCGTGTGATGCGGGGCCGGCGCAGTGGCGGCGGCTTCGACCGCCCGTTCGAGCACGCCCCTCGGTACTGCACGACCGGTGAAGGACCGGATCGAGCGACGTGCCTCGAGCGCTTCCACGGCGGCCGTACGGAACAGATCCTCGTCCGCCGGACGTATCAGGTCCCGGCCCGACCCCTCGCCCGAAAAGTCGAGACCCCGCACGACTGCGACGGGGACGGCATCGGTCTTTCCCATGACGAGCTCTGCGGCCCCGGCAATCTCATCCGCCACGGCGATGACCGTCGCCTCCAGCACGGTACCGAACGCGTCTGTTTCGCCGCGGTGGTCGCGCAGCGGGCTCATCCCCGCGACGCCGAGCGCGACGTTGACCTGTCCGGTTCGCCAGGGCCGGCCGAACGTATCGGTGATGATCACGGCGACGCGACGGCCGGTGGCCGCCTCGAGCGCGCCGCGAATACGTGTCGCCGATCCGTCGGGGTCGGAGGGGAGAAGAGCGAGCGTGTCGGGGGGAACGTTGGAGCCGTCCACGCCCGCATTCGCGCACACGAACCCGCGCTCGGTCTCGGCGATGACGAGTTCGCCGCGGCGAGCGACGATCCGGCTTGAGGCTTCCATGACGAGCCGGCCGCGTTCGGCCTCACGCTCGAGCGCGTCGACGTGGATGAGGCGGCCTTCGGCCTTCGAGACGATCTTGGAGGTGACGACGACGATGTCCCCGTCACGAAGGTCGGCATGAGCGGTGATCTCTGCGGCCAGGCTGGTTCCGGGCTCGATCTCGGGAATACCCGGCACGCCGATGATCGCGATTCGCGAGGCCGTCACCTCCACGCTCCGGCGAGCTCCAGGGCATGCTTCGCCAGAGCGGCCGCGTCGTCGATCGTTCGCATGAGGGTCTGGGCGACGACGACATCGAGACCAAGCGCTTCGATTTCGTGCTTGAGCGATTCGTCGACCACATCGATGATGAATCCGTCGAGCACTCCGGCAAGCAGCGTCGCGGCACCGGTCGCCGACACTGGGACCCCGGCGGCCGGCATCAGCCGGTCGGCCATCCCGCGAACCGGTGCGCCACCGATGATCGGTGATACGCCGACGACCCGCGCCGGCGCTCGGCGCACAGCATCCCGGATGCCGGGAACCGCAAGGATGGTGCCGATGGATACAACCGGGTTCGATGGGGCGATGAGGATGGCTTCGGCTCCGGCCAGGGCTTCGAGGACTCCGGGCGCCGGACGCGCAATGTCGGCGCCGGCTAGCCGCACCTCGGTAACCTCGCCGGCCCCGGCTCGCCCTACCCACCACTCCTGAAAGTGCAGATCCTCGCCCCCAGCGAGGGTGACCCGTGTTTCGACGGGGTCGTCGGACATAGGGATAAGCCGGGCCGGAAAGCCGAAGCGCTTCGCGATGCGGGCCGTCACCGCCGACAGGGAAAGTCCCGATGCGAGCATCTGCGTCCTCGAAAGGCAGACGGCGAAGTCGCGGTCGCCGAGGTGGAACCATGCCGGCAAGCCCAGAGCCTTGAGGCCTTCGAGGATGGTGGTCGAGTCTCCTGCCAGACCCCACCCGCGCTCCTCGTCGACCCGGCCGGTAATCGTGTAAGTCACGATGTCGAGGTCCGGGCAGACGTGAACGCCGTAGATCTCGAAGTCGTCGCCGGTGTTCCCGATCACCGTCACGTCATCCGGGGAAACCACGCCGAGCAGCCCGCGCAAGTACCGCGCGGCTCCGACGCCTCCTGCGAGCACGACGATCACTGAACTGTGAAGCCTAGCGCCGGGCGGCCGCCTACGGGCTTCGGGGCTCCGTGATAGCCTCGCCACCGGTGGACAGCGCCACGCACACGATTCGCCGCGCTCTGCGCCGTGCCGAGGACGCGATGACGCTATCGCCTGCCGAGGCCACGGAGTTGCTCGGCGCTCGGGGAGACGACCTCGATCGTCTCCTCGGCATTGCGCGCCGCGTCCGCGACGCTCGAACCGGGGGACGGCGGCGTGCGTCGTTCTCCAAGAAAGTCTTCATCCCGCTGACCCGGTTGTGCCGCGACCGTTGTCACTACTGCACCTTCGCAACGACACCTGAGCACGTGGTCCCCTACCTCGCGCCCGAGGATGTGCTGGCAGTCGCGCGCGCAGGTCGCGCAGCGGGATGCAAGGAGGCGCTCTTCACGCTCGGCGATCGCCCCGAAGCGAGGTATCCCACCGCGCGCGCTTGGCTCGACGCGCGCGGCTACGCCACCACCTTGGACTACGTGCGCGCGATCGCGATTCTGGTCATCGAAGAGACGGGCCTGCTCCCGCACCTGAATCCTGGAGTCATGACCTGGGAAGAGATGGCACGGCTGAAACCGGTCGCCGCGAGCATGGGCCTGATGCTGGAAAGTTCGAGCGAGCGTCTTGCCGCCACCCCCGGTCTCGCGCACCACGGCAGTCCCGACAAGCGGCCTGCAGTGAGGCTGCGCTGCATCGAGGATGCCGGACGGCTGGCGATTCCGTTCACGACGGGGATCCTGATCGGGATCGGTGAGACGCCGGACGAGCGCGTGCAAAGCCTTCTCGACATCCGGAGGCTCTCTCGTGCGTATGGTCACGTGCAGGAAGTCATCATTCAAAACTTTCGCGCGAAGCCCGACACCGTCATGGCCGCGCATCCCGAGCCGTCTATGGACGATCTGCTTGCGACGATCGCCGTCGCGCGCCTGCTCTTCGGGCCGGCTACGCCGATCCAGGCGCCTCCGAACTTGTCCGACGGGGAGTTTCCCCGGTTGCTCGACGCCGGAATCGAAGATTGGGGCGGCGTGTCGCCGGTAACGCCGGATCACGTCAACCCGGAGAAGCCGTGGCCGCAGCTGGCCGTCCTCGCCCGGGAGACCGAAGCCCGGGGCTACGAGCTGCGCGAGCGCCTGTGTATCTATCCGCGTTACGCAAACGCTCCCGACCCGTGGCTGAGCGGCCGGATGCACGAGCCGGTACGCCGTCTCCGCGACGAGGATGGCCTGGCGCGAGACGTGGGCCCCGAGCCGATTGCCTGGCAGGATCCGGATCCTGCCGCGAATGATGTCCTCTCGAGCGCGATCCAATCCGTCGAAGATGCTGGGTCTGCTGCGCCGGTTCGCGGGCTTCGCGATGACGCCGACCTCGTGTACGGCGATTGGAACTCGCTGGAGGTCCGGGCGTCCCGCGCGTGGGCGCAGAGCAGGCACGCCTCCACGAACGAGATTCGCGCGGCGCTGGGCGGAGTCTCCGACGGCCGGAGACCGACACGCGATGAGGCCCTGGCTCTGTTCGAGGCAACCGGGGACGAACTGGATGCTCTCTGCCGGCTGGCCGACGATCTCCGCCGGGACGCCGTCGGCGACGTTGTGACCTACGTGATCAATCGCAACATCAACTTCACCAACGTGTGCTACGTCGGGTGCCGCTTCTGCGCGTTCGCCCAGCGACGGGTTGATCCGGATGCTTACACCCTGTCGCTGGACGAGGTCGGCCGTCGTGCGGAAGAGGCATGGGCTTGCGGTGCCGACGAGGTCTGCTTGCAGGGCGGCATTCACCCCGACCTGCCCGGAGATCACTACTTCCAGATCGTTCGTGAGATCAAGCGCAGGCTGCCCAAGATGCACGTTCATGCATTCAGTCCGATGGAGGTGCTGAACGGAGCCACCCGCCTCGGGATTTCGTTCCGGGAGTGGCTGGAGGAAGCGCGCAACGCCGGACTCGACACGATTCCCGGTACCGCCGCGGAGATCCTCGACGACGACGTGCGATGGGTGCTCACGAAAGGGAAGCTTCCTGCCGATCTCTGGGAAGAGATCGTGCGCACGGCACACGGTCTCGGCATCCGCTCAAGCTCCACGATCATGTACGGTCACGTCGACGCGCCGCCTCATTGGGTAGATCACATCGGCAGACTCCGGCGCATCCAGGAAGACACCGGCGGCTTCACCGAATTCGTGCCGCTTCCCTTCGTGCACCAAAACTCTCCCATCTACCTCGCAGGCAAGGCGCGGCCCGGTCCGACGCCCGAAGAGAACCGGCGCATGCACGCAGTCGCCCGCATTCTTCTGCACGGTGCGATTCCGAACATCCAAGTCTCATGGGTGAAGATCGGAATGGAGAACGCCTGCGTGATGCTTCAAGGTGGGTGCAACGACATCGGCGGGACGCTGATGGAGGAAACGATCTCCCGCATGGCCGGCGCCACGCACGGCATTCGCAAGGAGCCCGAGGAGTTCCACGAAGCGATCCGATCCGTGGGACGCGTCCCGGCGCGGCGCAGCACTACCTACGACCGCATCGTTCCCGTCGGGTGAGGTGACGTCCATCGGCGACCTGCCCCGGAAAGGGGGGCAGGGAGGGGCGGGGGACCCCTCCCTGCGGGGGATGCGCTCGGGGGCGTAGGCCCCCGATGCCCGGCTCTCGCCGAGCAGACCATTCATACCCCATCTTGCCCCGTCCTACCAGGGACCGCCGTCCTACCTTGATCCGCTTGTCCGGCGCCGCCCGCATTGTCCCAGCCGAAGACTGCGTTAGGATGACGCGCACGAAAAACGGGACCGATGCGTCGCTCGCCGTTCGGCGGTGGCAGGAGGACCGATGGACGAGGCTACAGACCTCTCACGCAGAATCGATGATCTCTTGTCGGGTGCCATCGACGAGCAGGTCCGTGAACAGCGCGCGATGGCGGAGATAATTCGCGGATTGACGGGCGGAATCGCCGGGATCGGCGAGCAAGTGTCCGCCCTCACAGAATCGGTGGAGGCCGCGCGCGAGGCGGCGGAACGCGCGCAGCTCGCGCCGGGCGGAGGCCCTCTCGGCGGCCTGGCCGATCGCTTCGAGTCCATCGAAACCGCGATCGGCGAGCTGTCGGCCACAGTGTCGGCGCTCGCCGACCGACCCGAGCCGGCGACTCTTGATCCCGAGGAGGCGCGCGCGCTGTTCGGGGCGATGCGAGAGGTGACCACATCCGAGTCCGGCGAACTCCGCGGGGCGCTCGATGCCCAGATGGAGCGTCTGCGCGAAGAGACGATCACCGAGTTCACCGGCCTGCGGGACGCTGTGCTCACGGAAATCGTTACCGGCCGTGAATCCGCGCTCGCCGAGCTCGTCACCAGCCGCGATGCGCTCTTCGCCGAAATCGTCACCAGCCGCGATGCGCTCTTCGCCGAAATCGCAGGCGCGCGCGGCATGATTGCCGACGACCTCGAGGGAGTTCGTGTCACTGTCCGTGAGACCGTCGAGGTCGTCCGTGCTTCGCTTGCGACGGCTCTCGACACCGCACGAGACACCGCGGAGGCGCGGCACGGCGAGACGACGCAGGCGTTCGCCGACTCCCGGCGGCGCATCGAATCGCTCGAGGAGCGTGTACGCAAGATCGACGCGGCCGTCGATGCGGTGGCCAAGGCTCCGGAGGAGTTGCGAATAGGTCTCTCCGAGCTCGGCAGCACGGTCGTCGAGCAGACCGATACCCTGCTCGAGGAGTCGCGCTCGACCAACGAAGCGGCCGCAGCGCGGATGGGCGTTTCGGCGCAGCGCCTAGCCGAGGATTCGGGGCATGTCTCGACCGGGTTGACGGAGATCGCCGAACGCTTCGAAACCCTTCAGGAGAGCCTTCTCGCCTACCTGCAGGTGCGCGATGTCGCGCTTGAGGAGGAGCGCGATCTCGTGATCAGCGAGCTTCTCGACGAGTTCGCTCAAAGCCTCGACACCAAACAGCGGCAACTTTTTGGGCGCGGCATCCGCGCGGCATGGGCAACGCGCCGCGAGCGGCGTGCGGGGCGCCGGATGCGTCTGGCGGGCGAGACCCCGGTTCCGCGCATGCCGCAGGTCCCACCCGATGTGTTGCGCGCAGCCGGTGAGGCGCTCGCCAAGCCGGCTCCGGCCGAGCGTCGTCCTCCGGCCGTGACTCCACCCTCACCCGCGCAGTCACGCGGCGGGCCCGTCCCGGTGCCGGTCGCCCCGGCATCAACGGCCAAGCCGTCGCGCCCGGCGAAGGCTTCGGCAAGGCCGGAGAAGGCGGGGCCGCCGGCGAAAAAGGCTGCGCCGGCTCCAAAGAAGCCCTCTCCCACGCGAATTAAGGCTGCCCAGGGCCCCCTCACGCCAGCCACTCCCGGTGCAGCAGCGCCCACGGAGCGTCCCGAGCAGGCGCTGCCGTCTACCGCGGAGGAGATCGCCGTCGCCCTGGATGCACACAAGGAGCCGGAGCCGGAGACCACAAGCATCCCCGGCCCCGCCGGCCCCCAACCCCAGCGCAAGGAGGAGCCGAAGCCGGCCGGCGAGGAGCCCAAGGCTACCGCGCGGCCTCGACCTCGCCCGGCGCCGAGACGAGCGCCGGTTGTCGGCGACGGCGATGAGCGGGAGGAGCTTGCCGCGGCCGCCCGCAGCGAGCTATCTGAGATCGCCAGCGCCCTCGAGCGCGGGGAAGCCGATGAGGTCCCCGGTGCACCGTCGAGAGAGGCCGGCGTGCCGAAGCCGATTTTCACGCGGCGAGTCGGCCCGTCGTCTCCACCCAAACCCGGGCCTACTCCCAGCGGAGCTGCAGGCGGGAAAACTGGCCATCTACCAGGTCAAACGCAAGAGGAGAGCGAGGAGGCGCGAGCGGCCAAGCTTGCGCGAGCCGCCCGGCGAAGGGCTCGCTCCGCCGGGCAGCCCTTTGGCAAAGAGCCTGTCGAGCCCTCGAGGGAACCCCTCGGATTCGACCGCTTCTCGGACGTCGAGGACGACACTGATACCCAAGAGTGACGCCGCCGGGCGTTCTCTCGGCATAGCCTTTTTTGACCACGCGATTTCATCCACTCATGTCATCCGGCGACGCGCATCGCGACCGAAATAATGAGGGACGAGCGCGCGAGCGCAAACCTCTCCCCCCACGATCGGCCGGTTGACAAGACCGGCCGATCGACTTTTTCCACAGGCTGCATCGCGACGCATGTGCGCGCATCCAGAACCGTGCGAGACGCCGTGCGTCGTCGGCGAATGTCATTCGTGATCGCGTTGTAGCGCGTACCGTTTGCGTCGTAAACAAACACCGGCGTCAACGATCGCTGAACGACGCTTGAGAAAAAGTTCACCCAAAGGCTTGACCTTCGCTGTGCACTCTCTAGAATCACAGCAGCGTAATTACACTTGTCGCATTCAAGCATGGCGCCTGAACGGCGAGTGGAAAGGTGGAGAGAAATCAAGGTGAGGGGGCACGGAACGTGTGGAACGCCGAAGAAGAACTCCCGTGGCAGGAGGAGGCGCTCTGCGCGTACGTCGATCCGGATGTGTTCTTTCCCGAGAAGGGAGGTTCGTCGAGGGAGGCCAAACGCATCTGTACCGAGTGTGCGGTGCAGAAGGTGTGCCTGGATTACGCGCTCGCGAACGATGAGAAGTTCGGTATCTGGGGCGGGCTCTCAGAAC
>JBKKBZ010000075.1:0-12036 GCA_046713235.1 Actinomycetota bacterium
CCGGACATCTCCGCGATGCCCTGGGCGTTGTCTGAGACCGGACCGTAGGTGTCCATCGACACGATGACACCGACCGTGGTGAGTATGTCCATACCCATGAGTGAGATGAAGTACAGCCGTTCAGAGAGGTTGTCGCCGAGGAAGAAAGATCCGAGGATCGCCACCCCGATGGCCAGCAGCGACCACACCGTCGACTCCATCCCGACCGAGAACCCCGAGAGAATAGTCGTCGCCGGCCCGGTTAGTGAAGCGTCCGCTACTTCCTTCACCGGCGCCCGTGTCGTCGACGTGTAGTGCTCGGTCAGGATCTGGATCACGCTGGCGAGAATGAGGCCGAAGAGGACGGCCCAGAACACCCGAAGATCGTCGACGTAAACCTTCGCAACGACGAACGTTCCCGCAGCCGAAAGCACAGCCGAGAGGAAGAACCCCCGGTTGATCGACTTCATGCCGTGCTCATTCTCGCTCCGCGGAGACACCGCATAGATGCCGATGACCGACGTGACTACGCCGATGGCGCGAACGAATAGCGGGAACATGACCCCTACGATGGCCGCACCCGGCTTGCCGGAGAATGCGGCGGCTCCGAGGATGATCGACGCGACCAGCGTGACCTCGTAGGACTCGAAGAGGTCGGCGGCCATTCCGGCGCAGTCGCCGACGTTGTCGCCGACGTTGTCGGCGATCGTCGCGGCGTTCCGCGGGTCGTCTTCGGGAATCCCCTGCTCGACCTTGCCGACTAGGTCGGCCCCGACGTCGGCCGCCTTCGTGAAGATGCCCCCGCCGACCCGCATGAACATCGCGAGAAGCGCCCCGCCGAAACCGAAGCCGACGAGCACACTGGTGGCGTCCTGCTTGTAGAGCATGAGGATTACCGTCGCGCCCAGAAGACCGAGTCCGACCGTGAACATGCCGGCGACGCCACCGGTGCGGAAGGCGATGGTTAGGGCCTGCCTCAGCCCGGATTCCCGGGCGGCATTCGCCACGCGAACGTTGCCGCGCACGGCGAGCGACATGCCGGCGAAGCCGGTCAGAGCGCTGAAGCCCGCGCCGAGGAGGAAGGCCACACTGCGGCCGAAACGAATCGCGAACTCTGAGACGTCCCGCTCGTGCGGGACGGGCAGCACGAAGAACAGCAGCACGGTCAGGATGCCGCAGAAGGTGCCGACGGTCTTGAACTGCCGGCTGAGGTAGGCCTCCGCTCCCTCCTGGATGGCCCTAGCGATCTCGATCATCTTCGGCGTGCCTTCAGAGGCCCGCAGGACGTCCTTCACGAGCACGTAAGCGACGCCGAGCGCCATCAGGGAGATGACGAAGATAACCCAGAGCGCGTTGCTCTCCAGGGTGCGGAAGTGGGCATCGATACGCCCCCCTTCCTGGGCAAGAACCGTCAGCATTGAATCCTCCTATGGAATACGCCCGGGAAACGTGCGGGGGCGAATGGTAGCGGCGCCCGCTCGGGCGCCGCAAAAAAGGAGGTTACTCCCGCTACAGGTCGCCCTGAGCGGGATCCTCGCGCTTGGCTACGAGCCGGACGTGCATCCCGCGGCCCGGGCGGCGCTCGATCGTCGTATCCGCAAAGAGCGAGCGAATGACGGAGAGTCCGAGTCCTCGCTCCAGGGTTCCCGCAGGCGGCGTGTAGCCGAGGCGGTCAAGCTCTTCCGGGTCGAATCCCACGCCGGAATCCATAACGTCGATGATCAGCCCCTCCGGCACTCGAGAAACAACAAGGGACACGCGTTCCACGATTCCTGCGGCTTCGTGGGCGCGGAGAGCGTTCGTCACCGCCTCCGACACGGCGACCTTCAGGTCCTCGATCCGCCCTTCGGAGAACCCCCCGGCGCGAGCCACAGCAGACACCACGAGCCGGCCGGTACCGACGAACTCGGGCAGTGGGGGAAGCTCGAGAACCACTCGATCATTGGGCATCGCCCGTGCTCTAGCCGCCAACGGCTTCCTGGACGGTTTCGTGAATCGGAAAGACCTTCGCCAGACCGGTAATGGAGAAGACCTTCAGGATTTTCGGCTTGGTGCACACCAATGCGAGCGTCCCGTCGTGGGACTTGACGCGTTTCAGACCCCCCACCAGAACGCCCAGACCGGTCGAATCGAGGAACTCCACTCCTTCGAGATCAACCACGATCTGATGGATGCCTTTCTCGACGAGATCGACGAAGGTCTCACGCAGCTTTGGCGCGGTGTAGACGTCAACCTCTCCCTTGACATCGATAATCGTCCAGTCGCCTTCAGAACGGGTGGCCAGGACGATGTCCATATCCGGTCGCTCCTTTCCAGTCGGACCTGTTCCCTTACCCTCGAAAACTTGCCCAGATCAAGGCAAGCGTACCCTTGCTCCGGCAAAGCCAAACGCCGACTTGACCATTTTCGCCACACTCGCCCGCCCCGAAAGGCCACGCACCGGGCTTCCGTGTTCGTTGCCGGTCTCCCACCCCCCGGTTACGCTTACCCTCTTGCTATGACTCTTCCCCCCGACTTTTCCGCTAGCTCTCCGCGCTCCTCCAGGCGGTGGATCGCGCTCGTGGCCGCCGTCGCCGTGGCCGGAGGACTGGCCGGATTCATCATTCTGAGCCGTGGGGAAGACGGCGGCGGGCCCGGCCCTCCGAAGAAGTCCAAGAGGGAGGTAGGCCTCGCCCAGGTTCGCTTTGACGTTGTGGGCGCCGGGCACATTCTCGAGGGCAAGAGCCCCGGGGCCCCCGGCTTCGATCGAGAGAAGAAGGCGCTAACTGCGATGTTCACGGACGTGTACCAGCGATCCTTCGTAACCTCTGCAAAGGCTCAGAAGCTTCTGCTTCCAGCAGTCGCCCGGCGCTACACCGAGGACGCCAAGAAGGCCTTCACGCTCCATATCAACTCCCTGACGATCGGAAACCAGTCGGGAGCAGTGGCGCGGGTCGTGCCGCGTGTCGCCCGGCTCAATCTCCGCATTTACTTCGATCCCGGTGCCCGGCCTACGTTTGCCGTCGTAAAAGTGCACTTCCGGGCCCAGGTCACCATGGTGTCGCAGGGACAAGCCGATCTGGAGCAGTTCGCCACCTACCGGCTGCAGAAGGTGGGCCCGGCTTGGCTCATCACCTCCTTCGACGCTCGCCTCAACCAGGAGCCGGTTGCCCCCAGTTCCTCGCCGAGCCCGGCCGGAGTCGCGTCGTGAGAAGGCTTGCGCTGCTCGCGGCGGGAGCGCTCGTGGCTTCCGCGCTTGCATGGACGTCCGTCGGGGGCCTCGACTCGGCTTCGGGACAGAGCCCGACCGGATCACCGTCCCCCGGAACTCAGTTGCGGCGAGCACACGCCGGGGGGTACGCACCTAAACCAGACAAGACGGTGTTCATCCTGCTCATCGGAAGCGACTCCGGCGCCCCGCGATACGGTCGTGGAGGAAGCCAGGAGACCGGACGCGCAGACTCCGTCCACATCCTTGCGCTGAATCCGAAGAGGCCCGGCGCCACCCTGGTCGGCTTTCCACGCGATTCCTACGTTGAGATTCCCGGCAGCGGACGGAACAAGATCAACGCGGCCCTGGTATTCGGCGGACCGAAGCTCCTGGTCGAGGCGGTGGAACGAGTTGCCGGCGTGCAGATGGACTACTACATGCTCACCAACTTCGAAGACTTCATCCAGATGGTCGGCGAGTTCGATCGCGGATTGACAATCCGCGTTCCGTATCCGATGTTCGACGTCGATTCGAGCACCGACTTCGGCCCCGGCATTCGCCGCCTCGATCCCGGCCGTGTGCTCGGGTATGCGCGTAACCGCCATTCCGCCCCGGATGGCGACTTCGGCCGGTCGCGGAACCAGGGAACGATCCTGCAAACAGCGCAGGCGAAGGCGCGGGAAAAGGTCGGCGCTAACGGCTTGGAGGTCCTTAACTTCGTGCGCATCATTCGACGGCACGTGGCCACCGACCTTCCCTTGCTCGAATCGCTCCGGCTGGGGCTCCTCGCGCTTAGCATCAAGCCCGAGAACATCCGCAACGAAGTGCTTCCCGGAACGACCGGCAACGCGGGTGGTGCATCGGTCGTATTCCTGACCGCTCGCGCGACCGAGATCCTGCGAGACCTCGCCGACGACGGCTTGCTCTCGCGGTAACACGGCGGCCGCTCAGGTGCGACGCGGAAATCTCACCGCTGCCCGAAGGGCGCGCCCGAGCCCCCGGCGGTTGTCCGGACGGGACACCAGAATGACGAGGGTCAAAGCCAGATAGGCGATCGCAAATCCGATCCGCACGGACGTGGATTCGAAGCCGAACTGAGCCAGGAAGAGGACCAGCAGCCCAACGGCCTCACCCCGAGAGATCGACAGATTCGCCAGCACGGCGATCGCAAACGCCGACTGCGCCGCAGTGAGGAACACCTCTTCGACTTGCCGGTGGTCTAGCGTCATCGCAGTGATGTCTCCCCGACCGAGCGCATAAACCAGCGGAATGGTCCCGACCAGCAGCGTCCACTGGTTCACCTTGGACGACACAAGAGTTCCAAGACCCGCTTCCGGACGCCCGCGGAGAACGAACAGGATCGCAATGATCATCTCCGGCGCTTCCGATGCCAAGGGTGCCAGCCACTGCACGAGCAGGAAGGTGTTGATGTTTAGTGCGCTCCCCGTCTCGACCAGGTTGTGCGAGAACGGCTCCGCGGAAACGAGGATGACGCCGGCCGCGAACACGAAAGTGAGCACAGTGGCCAATCGCCGTTTCCGCTCGGGCAAGGCCGCCAGCGCCAGCGGCGGGCCCACCAGCTCGGGATGCTCGGCCTCCTCGGTTGCCGCGTGCCAAAGGTAGAGGATGAACATGGTGCCGAGCACGGCCAGGTCTACGAGGCTGATGTACCCCCTGAGGGGAATCGTGAACGCCCAGACCGTCGCGATCATCAGGAAGCCCAGATCGGTCTTGCGGCCATCGGCGAGGGCGACGGACCGGTTCTTGCTGCGCCAGTACCAGATGAGCACCACGGCGGCCCAGCCAAGGCCGATCAGCAACCGGTTGGCGCCGGTCATGTTCGCGATGGCCAGCTCCCGGCACGGAATGTCTCCGCAGGTCATCGGCATGCCCGGCCGAAGGACTCCTTCGAACTCCCCGATCACCCGGTCTTGCTGACCGGCCTTCCATGCGAAGACAAGGTCCACGGCGTATTCGGGAAGGACCGCGATAAACGCGAGGAACGCAATAGCCAGCGCCTGGGAGATGTCGAGCTGCGCCACCTCGGCGCCCCAAGACAGCAGGAATGCGGCGCCGAGGATACCGAGCCCAAAGACGAAAGCCCCGACGGGGGCAGATGTGGAGAACAATTCCCAGCGGAGGAGCAACGCAGGCACGGTGATTCCGGCCGCCATCGCGAAGTACTTCCAGCCGGCACGCGCCTCGCCGGGATCGACCACGATCTGAGGTTTCTCCGCCATAACGGCGCGGAACCCTATCAGAGCGGCAAGGAGCGTCCCGTGCCCGCGCTAGCATCGGGACGGTGGATCCCGCTGCGGTGCTCGAACGACTCCGTGCGACCGAAGGTCGCACGGAGTCGCTCACCCACATCCAAAGGATTCCCGGGCGCGAAGCCCGCCTCGTTGCCGAGCCGATGTCCCCCGAGATCTCAGCACGCCTGCGCCGCGCCGGAATCTCCGGGCTGTGGTCGCATCAGTCGGAAGCGCTCGGGCATGCACGTGCCGGCCGAAACGTCGCGATGGCAACCGGCACCGCAAGCGGCAAGAGCCTCGTCTATCAGCTCGCGGTCGCAGATCGGCTCGCTGCTCGCAAGGGGGCCACCGCTCTTGCGTTGTTTCCCACGAAAGCGCTGGCGCAGGATCAGCTCCGGCAGATTCGTTCTTTTGCATTCACCTGGGTCAAGGCTGCCGTCTACGACGGCGATACACCCTCTGCCGAACGCGCGTGGATTCGGCGGAGCGCAAACCTCATCATCACCAATCCCGACATGCTCCACCTAGGAATCCTTCCCCAGCACGACCGTTGGACGGAGTTTCTCCGCGGCCTTTCGGTGATCGTGGTGGACGAGATGCACGGCCTGCGCGGAGTGTTCGGCTCACACGTTGCCAACGTGCTCCGCCGGCTGCGCCGGCTCGCGCTCCGTCGCGGCGCGGACCCCCTGTGGGTCGCTGCGTCGGCCACCATCGGCAACCCCGCCGAGCTTGCGGAGCGCCTGACCGGCGTGACCTTCGCCGAGGTAACGGAGGACGGATCCCCACGGGGCGAGAAGCTGTTCGCGCTTTGGAATCCGCCGATCGTCAACGAGGCATCCGGGGCCCGCCGCAGCGCGGGAGCGGAAGCGGCGACGATCCTGGCCGAGCTCGTGCGACGGGAGACCCGGACGATCGTGTTCGCCAGAAGCCGCCGAGCCGCCGAAGTGATCGCCGTGCATGCTCGCGACCGGGTGGCGGACCTGCCGCATCTTGCCGGCCGGATCGAGTCGTACCGTGCCGGATACCTCGCGGAAGAGCGACGCGAGATCGAGCATGCCCTCGTCTCGGGTGAGCTCCTCGGCGTTGTCGCGACGACGGCGCTCGAACTCGGAATCGACATCGGAGGGCTCGACGCATGCGTGCTTTCCGGTTATCCGGGAACGCTCGCCTCGATGTGGCAGCAGGCGGGCCGCGCAGGACGCGCACGGCAGCGTTCGCTGGCCGTCCTCGTGGCGCAAGACGACCCACTCGATCAATACCTCATCGCGCATCCCGAAGAGCTGTTCGGCCGCACGCACGAGGCAGCCGTGGTCGACCACGGTAATCCAAACCTTCTCGATCCTCATGTTGCGTGCGCTGCATACGAGTCGCCGATCTCCGAGGATGATGTTCGCGTGTTCGGCCCCGGCCTCGGCGGGGCCCTCGACCGGCTGACCGCCGCAGGAGTTCTGCGCCGCCGGGGGACCAAGCACACCTATGCCGGCGAGGGGTCACCCGCCCAGGCGATCGATATTCGCTCCGCCGGGGGGACCGTGAGAATCGCAGACCGGCACACGGGAGCGCTGCTCGGCACGGTGGAGGCATCGCGCGCCCCGGCTGCCGTCCACCCGGGCGCCATCTACCTCCACCGAGGAGAGCAATTCCGCGTGGAATCACTGGATCTCGAATCCGGCGTGGCTCTGGTCGAGCCGTGCGAAGTTGACTATGCAACGCAGTCACGCGACGTGACCGACCTCCGCGTCATTGAGATCCTGCGAAAATCGCGTGCCGGCCGCGTTGATCTCTTCTTCGGCACCGTTCACGTGACCAACCGGGTCGTCGCATACTCGAGGATACGCATCCCGACGGGAGCGCTGCTCGACGTGACTCCCCTCGACCTCCCCGAGCAACGCCTGGCAACCACCGCGGTGTGGTACGAAGTGCCGCCCGACATCCTCGGGGAGGCCCGGATTACCGGTGCAGCGGTCGCCGGAGCCGCCCATGCCGCCGAACACTGTGCAATCGGCCTGCTGCCCCTCTTCGCCATGTGCGACCGATGGGACGTCGGCGGTGTTTCGTTCGCCGAATATCCGGCAAGCGGTCTGTGCACTGTGTTCGTGTACGACGGCTATCCGGGAGGGGCCGGCATCGCCGAGCGAGGATTCGCGATGGGAGCCGACCATTTGCGGGCGACACTCGATCGCATCACGACATGTCCCTGTCGTTCCGGCTGTCCCTCGTGCGTGCAGTCGCCCAAGTGTGGCAACGGAAACGAGCCGCTCGACAAAGGAGCCGCGAGACGCATGCTGGCGGCGATGCTCGCCTAAGGCTGCGACGCGGGCGGCGGGCCCTCACCGGTCGCGAGCCGTTCGAGCCGCTCGATGATCTCGTCATCCGTCTGGGTTTCGCCTTTGGCGGGGTCCCGGTCCCCGCCGAGCTCACCTACCTTGTACACGGAGTGACAGCTCGGACAAACGACGTAGTCGGTGTTGCGACGGAACGGAATGTACTCTCCGCCGATAAGGGTCACGCCCTTGTCGTCCACGCTCTCGACGAGGACGGCGCCGCATTGGCACAGCACCGGTTCGGCCATGCATCGCAGGCTAGCACGGCGTACGGCGAACCTCGGCGCGACGGAAGGGAGGGCTAGCGATCGGCGAGCAAACGCCGGAAGTGCGCCGCGCCCAGGAACAACAGCAAGCCGCCGGCCATTGGAAGGAGCACGGTGCGATCCGTAAGCGGGATGCCGAGCGGGCGCGGGCTGTTCTCCGAGCCACCCACAGCCTCCACGCGGTTCTGTCCGGGGACCGTTGCTTGCCCCTCCGGCACGATCAGGGTCTGGTTCGAGTACGGCAGCTTGGTCGTGTACGTGCCCTGGAAGAACTCGGCGTCGTCCTCGCCGGTCCGCCGCTGCGCGCCGACGATCGTGCGCGACACTTCCGCCTTGCGGAACCCCAGACTAGAGCCACCTCCGGAGCCTCCCGACCCCCCGGAGCCGCCCGTGGTCGGTGACGGGCTCGCCTGCGGCTTGGTTACCGCCGCCGTACGGGAGGCCGTCGACGCAGTACCCACGCACGGGGCGAAACCGTTGTTCGGGATCTGGTTGCCGTCCCCGTCGAGCCGGCACTGGGTCGACGAGCCCGTCGGACTCGCCCGCAGCGCGATGATCCGGTAACGGTAGCTCCCATCGGCCGGATACGGCCCATCCGTGCACGAGTAAATGCTGTTGTCGATGGTGCACCCCTGCTTCTCCGGATAGTTAGGGCTCACCGAGGCCATCTTCGTGCCGTCGGGTCCGACGCGCTCGATCTGGAACTCACGGAAGTCCGGCTCGTCGCCGCCATAGCGCCACGATAGTTTTGCCGTCGCGTTCTTATAAACCGTTCCCTGCTGCTCCCACCCGAAGAAGTCGGCCGCTGCGGGAGGGTTGTTCACACGAACGGTCACCGGCGGCTTCTCCTCGACCGAGCCATCGCTGTTGTCCTTGGCGGTGACCTCGAACGAGTACACCCCGTTATACGGTGTGTCCGCGCGGGAGTCCCAATTGAACGCGCCGACCCAATCCGGCTGATCGCCATTGCCCCACTCCGCGTTGCCTCCCGGGTCCCGCTTGGTCGGGAACGTCCCCGGGTTTTCGGCCATCGCGTCGTTGGCTTCCTGAACAGCGCTCGTGAGCCGCATCGAGACGTAGGCAAGGCCGGCCGGGTCGCCACTCGTCACAGAGACGTTCATCGTGACCTGCCCACTGACCGTGCCGCCTCCGGAAACCGAGATGGACGGCTTGGCGTGAGCCGGTGCGGCCGGCAGGAGAGCCCACAGAAGCAGGACGAGTGATCCGATTAGCGTCAGTCTTCGCGTCATGAGGTTTTCTCGTGGTCTCCGTCTCGAGGGTCCACCAGTATAACGGTCGCTTTCGGCCGGAAGTTATGGCCCTCTCGCAGGTTCATCCATCCTTGTTTCCCAACCACATCCTCGCTGGATCAGTCGCCGAAACCAAGACGAAGCTCCCACCCGGATTGTTCCAGGAGTTCGGCTTTCGCGCCCCCAGCCCGATGGTTAAGTCCTTCTGAAAGCGGCCGCCAACCCACGCTCAGTGTCCGGAATAGAATTGCCCTCCGTCTTGCGGCTGGTCCCGCGGGGGGGTACACACGCAGGAGGCATGTTTCACGACAAGCGCGCAGCTCCCGCCGGTCTCTGGCTTCCGTCCGAACAGCGGGAGCCCCTCGAGCCCCGCCCGGATCACCCGGGGCCCCCACCACGCGCCCCTCGCCCGAAGCGCGGGCGGCTACGCCTGTGGCTGAGACGCCTGCGAGGGGGCTAGATCGGGACTACGGGGCAGCCGGGCGACGTAAAACGCCTAGGCCGCGATCTCGCTCTTGACGAGCTTGGCCCGCACGATCAGCCGGTTCAGGGATGTGTGTGGGGGATCGCACGTAGTTAGCGTCAGGGACGGCTCGACGGTGGCCGCGATTACGCTGAAGTCCCTCGGCCCCGTGATCCACGGGTTGTCGTGATCGTCGAATGCGGGGACGACCTCGTAGGTGTACCGGCCGATCGGGGTCTCGAGCAGGATTTGGTCTCCCGACTTGAGACGCTCCAGGTAACGGAACGGCTGGCCGAAACCAGTCCTATGGCCGGCGATTGCGACGTTCCCCACCTCCCCAGGCAGGGGGGTGTTGCTGTAATGGCCGGCCCCTGCGCGAAGTGCGTTACCCGTCGTCCCCTCGACCACGATGACCGTCACGTTGAGCTTGGGGATCCGGAGCCGCGTCAGCGCGGCCCCAACTTCCACCCGGACGTCCTTGCGTTTCCACGCACTGATCTGCGCCTCGTCGCCCTTGATGGACTGGTACTGGTTTCCGAGCGCACTCTGCCGCTGGTTCGCCTGGAAGTGCGTGTAGAACGGATAGCCGGCCAAGGCGATGCCCGAAATCGCAAGCAGGGCAACCGTAACGCCGAGGATGCGTCGCCCCAGTGGTCGGCGACGCGTGGCGCTGGCCAGAAAGCCGAGCGTCGCGAAGAACCGCTTGAGGATCGACTCCCTCCGCGGGTGAGGGCGCGCCGGGAGCGGCCCCGCGCCGACGTCGGGCCACAACTCACGGGCCGGGTCGAGAATTGTCATCGCTACCTTTCTACCACGGTCCAAAACCGGTGGCACCGGAAGGGGTCATCAGTAGGAACGACCGAATCCAAGCATCGGTTCCCCTTTGGGAGATCCTTAGCGTGGCGATCCGGGTGTCCGGCAGCCCTACGATAGGGGATAGCCCTGCTCAGGTGGCGTCTTTAAGGCGTTGGGCCTCCAGCCGCCGGTCCCTGCCGGTGGGAATCTTGCGAAAGTCCCAGGATGCGATCGATTCGGGAGCAAGCCTGAACCAAGCGTGGCTGCGCAAGCGCGGGATATCGGATCCCCCAAAATACTTGGCAGCAAACGCCCGTTCTGCCCGGTCGAGCGGCGCGGAGTCTCCGGCCTCCACGAAGCGGCCTCGCAACACCGCCCCTCGAAGCTCGGCATAGGCCTCTCCGTCGTCGGCGCACACGGCGACGGGAGATCCCGCACGCAGATCCGAGGTTCGTCTGCTCTTGATCAACGAGTTCACCCAGATGTCTCCCTCGAGCCAGACGAACCAGAGGGGCGTCACGTGGGGGCGGCCCCCGGCATCCACGGTCGCAACGTGGATCGTACGGGCCCCGCCGAGCAGCTCATCGAGCTCGTCGGGCGTAAGACGAAGAAGCTTGCGGGGAACCGGCACCGAGGCTCAGGCTATCCGGCCTCGCGGTAGGTCATCACGTCCGGGTCGATCTCGGCGCGCGCCCGAGCCCGCACCCTTCGATCGCGCCACCCTTCAATGAGCCAGATACGCGGAATCACCACAACCTCGACCGTTGCCGTCGTTTCGCCGACCGCGCACGAGCATGAGACGAGTCGTGCGCCGTTGGCCTCGGACGCCTCGCGCGCCGCGGTCTCGGGGTCGTCACCCTGATCGAGCACCGGCGCCTGGCGAACGACGGCAGCCAGCGCCGCCATGTCGGCCGCCGACTGCGCGCGCGTGCGGGCGAGCAGCAACGACCCGAGATCGGCAACGGCAGGTGCGAAGAGCATCATCACGAAGACCCCGACACCGAGCATCACCGACGTCCCGCCGGTCTCTCCGCGGAACATCACGGTGGCGGGGATCTCTCGGCGCGCGCGGTGACCGACGCGCGGAGTTCAAGCGACTCCGGCAGAAAGCGTCCTACGTACGGAACGACGACCGCCGGCCGGTAGCGCACCGTGACGGTCAACGGCTCGCCCACGGGAGCCGCGGTGGGCTCGACGACGACATCGGTGCGTTCGGGCTCGAGCGCACCGGCTTCCAGCGCAGCTTCCCGGGCTTTCGCGGCGTCGTTCCAGAGCGCGGCGGCACGAGCTCCTTCGCGCGCGGCGTGTGCCACGTCGAGCTGCTGGGCGACGAGCAGCGCGACTTGGACGAGGAGCAGCAGCGCAACGGCAACCAGCGGCAGGACCGCTGCGAATTCGACCGAGGCCGCTCCCAGTTCGGCCCGTGCGGTCGCGTCGGTCACGGCTTCCATGCCGCAGCGGGGGGGGGGGGGGGGGGGGGGGGGGCCCCCCCCCCCCCCCCCCCCCCCACCACACAC
>JBKKBZ010000076.1:0-18279 GCA_046713235.1 Actinomycetota bacterium
GCCCGAGCCGGCGGCGGGGGCGGCAGGGGCGCGCGGCCGGCCGGGCGCCCCACGGGCTCGACCGGCCTCTCGACCCACCGCTCGACCGCAGGCTCGACCGGCGGCCTGGCCCACAGCCCAGCCGCAACCTCGTCGTCGGCATCGACGTCGTCTGGAACATACGGCTTGCGTGGCGCCGCAGCCGCGCGTGCGACGGGCTCGGCCTCTCGTGGCGGCCGGGAAGGAATCGGTGGAGGTGGAGGCTTGGCCGGCTGAGCCGGACGTGGCGCCGGAACCGGGGGCGGGGGCGGCGGGGGGGGCGGGAGCTTGACCGCCCGCTTCTTCTGTTTGCGCTCACGTCTGGCCCGGCGCGACCGCGGCCTCAAAAGCCCGAGGAGGATGCGCAGAGTGAGGACGACGGCCAGCGCGAGCAGAGCGACGACCCAGTAGATCGCGACGATCCCCGATGCCGACCCACCGCTCCTCGTCGAGCGAATCCCACGCGGGAACGAAATCGTCAACGTGATCGACGATCGAGCCAGGAGTAACGGCGGCGGAGATTGCCATACAACAGTGATCGTCGTTCGCCGGTTGGGAAGGACAAAGAACATCGGCACCGGGATCTCGGTCTCTTCGCCGCGCAGCCGGTCCCGCACCGTGATCGTGCCCCGAACAGCGGCGTGGAGGTTTCCCGTATTGATCACCGTGATGCGGAACGGCACGCGACCGCGAACCTCGAGTTTCGGCATCGAGAACGCCGCCACCGTCGCCGTCCGTGTGATGCCCTGGCCGGTGACTTCGATGAGCAGCGAATGCAGCGCCGGACGCAGGGAGCCGGGTGAGAGCAAGACTCCCGCGTATCGTCCACCCGCCGGCGTGCCCGCCGGTACCTGGACGCCCACTGTGACGACGGCGGACTCTCCGGCTCCGAGATCGAAGGTTGCCGGATCGATTGTCACCCAAGGCGCCGCGGATTCCTCCCCGGTGGTCTGCGCCGGCTGGATCTGAAAGCCTCCGGCACCGTCGGGAATGATGTCACCTGAGGCCGCCACGACCGAGGTGCTAGAGCCTGAGACGTTTTCGACGGTGACGGACTCCGTGACTGTGGTTCCCGGGCCTGCGGTGATCTGTCCGACGGCCGGGGTGATGCGGAGAACGTCGCCGGCGATCTTGGCGGCCGGCGAATCGACCGGCGTCTCCTGGGCGGTGGCCGGGTGAGCCCCGGCGATCCCGAGCAGGGCCACGAAGAGAGCTCCGGCTGCCGCAAGCCTCCTGCGCATGTGGCCTTTATAACGGAAAGCGGCCCCGAAAGGGCCGCTTCCGGAAAGACGGGCCTACTTTTTGGTCTTCTTGCCCTTCACGACCGCGAGCAAGTCGCGGGCCGAAAGCACGAGGTACTCGTCGCCGTCCGGGGCCTTGACCTCCGTGCCGCCGTACTTGGAGTACAGGACCACGTCGCCGATCTTGACGTCCAGCGGGATCCGCTTTCCGTCCTCGAAGCGCCCGGGGCCGATCGCAACGATCTCGCCCTCCTGCGGCTTCTCCTTGGCGGTATCGGGGATGATGATCCCCGTCGGGGTCTTCTGAACGTCCTCATCCGACGGCCGGACGACTACACGATCTTCGAGTGGCTCGAGGCTGAACGCCATGCCGAATCCCTCCCGTATTCTGGGTCTGCCTTGGTTAGCACTCAGAAGCTCAGAGTGCTAAGGGAACTATAGCGACCGAGCTTCCGAGGCGTCAACCGCGGGCCGCCGGCGAGGGAATCGCTGTGCCGGCCGGTACGATTCGGCAGCCCATGGGCACACCCATTTCTTCTCGCGGACGTCTCGATTCTCCGCTCGCCCCCGCCGTTGCCGCCTTGCTGCTGGCGCTGATGTTCGCCGGGCTTCGGCTGGCCACCTTCGAAGGAAACCCGACCGGCTTCGTTTGGGCCGGCGACCGCTTCGTCGACGAAGCGAAGGCCCCGGCGGGGCTCATCGTCCGTCCGGACTCCGTCGGCTTCGACGGAGCTGCCTTCTATCGGCTGGGCCTCGACCCGTTCACCAGAAGCCAGACCCAGCACGGGCTCGGGCTCGACCATCCGGAATTTCGCCAGCAGCGGTTTCTCTATCCGTTCCTTGCCTGGCTGCTGTCGGCAGGCGGGCGGCCGGAGGCGCTCGGCTGGGCGCTCGTCGCGATCAACATCGCCGGCCTCGCAGCGCTGGGCTGGGTCGGTGGACACGCTGCCAGAGCGGCCGGCCGCCACGCGATGCTCGGCATCTTTTTCCCACTCGGTCCGGGATTCGCGCTGGCCCTCGGACTCGACACCGCCGAGATCGTCGCGGCGGTGCCACTGCTTGCTGCGCTGGTGCTGCTGCGCCGCGGCCGATACCCCGCCGCCACCGCTCTCCTGCTTGTCGCGTTCGCAGCCAGGGAGACGACTCTGCTCGTTTCCATCGGGCTCGCCGCAGTTTGGGCCTGGCATCGACTTCGCCGGCAGACGTCCGGCCCGCCCGCCTATGTCTTCGCGGTGCCCCTTTGCGCGGGAGTCGCCGCGCAACTGGCCTTGTGGGCCTGGTGGGGGGAGCTGCCGCTGAGGAGCGGAGCCAGCATCGACATCATGCCGCCGCTGACCGGTCTCATCATCGAAGCCCGGACCTGGATTCCTCCGAGGCAAACACTCGACGCCTTCCACCTCGTTCTCGTCGTGGCTCTGGCTCTGTTCATGATGACGCTGGTGCGATCGCTGAGGAGTTCCGCCGCGCCGCCGCACGAGAAGGCAACGGTGGCGCTGGGAATTGTGCTCGTGCTTGTCTTCCGCGACGGGATCTGGTTCCACCACTGGGGCTTCCTGAGGGCGATCACCGAGTTGTACCTCACCGGGGTTCTCGTACTGATGGCCGACGAGCGAGCGCCCGTCCACCGGCTGGCGGTTGCCGGCGCCGTTTGGGCGTCGGTCGCGGTGAACATGCTCTTGTTCCCCTGACGGCCGTAAGGTGGCGACGATGGATCCTGCCGACCTTCTCGCCTGGCGGCGCGAATTTCCCGCCGTCGAAAGCAGCATCTTTCTCGGCGCGCACACGCTGGCGCCGCTGTCGCGTCGTGCCCGTGCCGCGATCGAACGGTTCCTCGACCTCTGGGAAACCAAGGCGTCGGCCGAACGCCTCTGGTTCGAAGACATTATTCCGGAGATGCGGCGTCTCGAGGAGCTTTACGCGCGCCTCATCGGCGCCGACCCCGATGAGGTCGCGCTGACGCCGTCGGTTACGACCGGCCTCGCGTCCATCGCCTCCAGCCTGCGCTTCGCCGACCGCCGGGAAATCGTCCTGTCGCGCAAGGAGTTTCCAACCGATTGTCATCTCTGGCTCGCACAGCAGTCGCGTGGAGCACGCGTCGTTTGGGTCGACGACATGGAGGCGGCGTCGTACGCGTCGGCTCTCGGCCGGCAGACCGCCGTCGTCTCGGCGTCGAGGGTCTCCTATCTCGATGGCCGGCTGCTCGAAGCCGACGACGTCGTTCGGGCGACCCGCAATGCGGGCGCCCTTGCCGTGATAGACGACTATCACGGGTCGGGCGCGGTTCCGCTGGACGTACACGCACTCGGATGCGATGCCTTGGTCGGCGGTCCGCTCAAGTATCTGCTCGGCGGTCCGGGCGTTGCCTTCCTCTACGTTCGCCGCGAGGCTATCGCCGGCCTGGAGCCTTCGATCACCGGCTGGTTCGGCCAGGCGAACTTCTTCGAGTTCGACAACTCGGCGCTGGTCCGGCCCGATTCGACACAACGGTTCGCACTCGGCACGCCGGCTCCGGCGGCGATCTTTGCCGCAGCCGCCGGACTCGAGATCGTCCTCGAAGTTGGGATCACGCGGATACGGGATCGGGTGCAGACACTGATCGACACGGCGATCGCGCGTGCCGACGAGCGCGGATTTAACGTGCGAACACCGCGCGAGCCACACCGTCGCGGAGGGCTCGTGGCTCTGGAGGTCGCAGACTCAAAACGCGTCCTGAAGGCACTCCTCGATCGCAATGTGATCATCGACGAGCGGCACGGGGCATTGCGGCTCAGTCCGCACTTCTACACCAGCGAAGCCGACCTCGATGCGTTTTTCGACGCACTGGAGATCGTCGGCGCAAAGCCGGCCGGCTGATCGCGACGGATCAGTGAAGGGTCTCGCCGCGCGGATGGCCCCGGGAGTCGAACTCCGTGGACACGGTCTCCCGCCACCACCTGCCCTCGTCGGACGCCCTCCAGCCCTGGAAGCAGTCATCGGTGCAGAACGTCAGGCCGTACCGATGCACCGTGACCTCGACGTCCACTTCGCGGAAGCACTGAACACAGCGCCAGGGCTCGTCAACAGGCCGCGGTAAACTCACGTTCATCCTCCCGGAGGGATAGCCTCACCGATTCTGCCACCGAACCGATCCCGTGTCACCAGCCCAATCTGCCACGTTTCGGACACGAGCGATTTGCGGGCGAAGTGGAACCGCGCCGGCGGAACGCGTTGAATGAAGGTTCAGCAAACTGAGGAGGAGCCATGGCAGAAGCCGTCATCGTCGCCGCAGCCCGCACCCCCATCGGCCGGGCCACCAAGGGTTCGCTCATCGGGGTGAGGCCCGATGACCTCGGCGCCTTCGCGGTCAAGCGTGCTCTCGAGAAAGTCCCGGAACTCGATGCGGGTGACATCGTCGACGTGATGGTGGGGTGCGGGTTTCCCGAGGGCGAACAGGGGATGAACCTCGGCCGCCGGATCGCTCTGCTCGCCGAGCTGCCGGACTCCGTTCCGGGGACCACGGTAAACCGTTTCTGCGCCTCCAGTCTTCAGACAATTCGGATGGCGTACCACGCAATTTTGGCCGGCGAGGGCGACGTTTTCGTCGCCGCCGGCGTCGAGTCGATCACCCGCGTCAACCAGATGCCGCGCGACATCGGTGAGTTGCACCCCCGGCTGTTCGGAGACGACGCGATCGCAAGCGTCTACATTCCTATGGGGATGACCGCAGAGAACGTCGCGGAACGCTTCGGGGTCTCCCGCGAGGACATGGACGTCTACGCCCAGCGTTCGCAGGAGCGCGCGGTGGCGGCGCAGGCGTCCGGGTTCTCCGCTCGGGAGATCTCCCCCTACACCCTCGAGGACGGAACCGTGGTCTCTGCCGACGACGGGCCGCGTGCCTCCTCGACGCTCGAGAAGCTCGCGTCCCTCGGGCCGGTCTTCAAGCCCGGCGGCGTCGTGACGGCGGGAAACTCGTGCCCGCTCAACGACGGAGGTGCGGCGATCGTCGTGATGAGCGACACGCGGGCGCGTGAGCTGGGTATCCGCCCGCTCGCCAAGATCCTGGCGTCGGCGGTCACCGGGGTCGATCCGGAGATCATGGGCGTCGGTCCAATCGAGGCGATCCGTCGCGTGCTCAAGGCGACGGGTATGTCGATCGGCGACATCGACGTGGTCGAGCTTAACGAGGCCTTCGCGGCACAGGTGATCCCCGTCGCGCGCGAAACCGGGATCGACTTCGACAAGCTGAACCCGCACGGCGGCGCGATCGCTCTCGGCCACCCGTACGGGATGACCGGCGCGCGGATCATGAACACGCTGCTGAATGACTTGCAGACCCTCGACGCAACGATCGGGCTCGAGACGATGTGCGTCGGTGGCGGTCAGGGGATGGCGATGATCATCGAGCGAGCGGCTTGATTTCAAGGCTCACAATGAATCCGCGAATAAGGGTCATCACATTGGGCGTCGGCGATCTGGAGAAGTCTCTTGCCTTCTACCGCGACGGTTTGGGTTTGCCGACGCAAGGGATCATCGGCACCGAATTTGAAGACGGTGCCGTCAAGTCCAAACAGGAAGTCGACGCGGTGATGAAGCAAGCAGAACACGGGGGGGCGAAGATCACCGACCGCTTGGAGTCAGCCGAGCGACAGGCTCGCGTTGGGTGCGGCGTCGAGAGGTGTGGTTTCGCCGCGCTGCAGCCGGCGCATCCCGGCTGCAGCGATAATAGCGCCGTTGTCGGTGCATAGCGCCGGCGATGGCGCGATGACGACGAGTCCCACCGCCTCCGCCGCCTCGGCCATGCGTGCCCGCAGGCGCGAGTTCGCCGCGACCCCCCCGGCAAGCACGATCGTAGTGTGGCCAAGTAGCTCCGCCGCCCGCACCGTCTTCGTTACTTGCACGTCGATCACGGCTTCTTGAAACGACGCGGCCAGGTCGGCAGGATTGAAGTCCTCTCCCGCCTCCTGCTGCTCGCGGATCCACCGAATGACGGCCGTCTTCAGTCCCGACAGCGAGAAATCGAAGTTGTCTTCATGAATCAACGGCCGGGGGAACGCCACCGCCTCATGATTGCCCCTGCGAGCAAGCCGATCGATCTCCGGGCCACCGGGGAACGGAAGCCCTAGGTACCGGCCGATCTTGTCGAAGGCTTCGCCTGCCGCGTCGTCGATCGTCTGCCCCAGTACGGCGAAGCGACCGTGCTCCGGAAGCTCGGCGATCATCGTGTGGCCGCCGGAGACGATAAGGGCAACGACCGGCGGTTCGGTGTCGGGATGCTCCAGAAAAGCCGCTTCAACGTGACCTTCGAGGTGGTTGACGCCGATCATCGGGACTTCGAGCACCGTCGCGAGCGCTTTGGCGGCAGCCACGCCGACGAGAAGCGACCCCACCAGCCCGGGACCGATCGTGACGGCGACGGCGTCTACGTCGCGAAGCTTTATGAGCGCGCCTTCCGTCGCCTGTTCGATCGCGCGGTTGATCGCTCGCAGGTGCTCGCGCGAGGCGAGCTCAGGCACCACGCCACCGTACGGCCGGTGAACCTCGATCTGTGATGTGATCAGGTTCGACCGAACAAGGTCGTCCTCGACCACAGCGACCGCCGTCTCGTCGCACGAGGTCTCGATACCGAGCACGATCATGGGTCCAGGTTCCCTAGAATCTCCGCGAGCCGCGCCTCGTACTCGACTCCTTGCACGTCCTCCACCCACATCACAAGCGCGTCTTCTCCGGTCTCCGCGTAGTAGTTCTTCCTGACGCCGACGGGACGAAAGCCGAACCAGGAATACAATCGCTGGGCCGGCCAATTCGCGACGCGCACCTCCAATGCCAGGGATCGCAATCCCCTAGCGCGCGCCTCGGTCGTAAGGGACCAGAGCATCCTCGTCGCAATTCCCCGATGCTGATCATGCGGGTGGACGGCCAGCGTGGTGATGTGGCCTTCATCGTACTGGCACATGAGCCCGCCGTACCCGACAAGCTCTTTGCGCATGTGCGCGACCAGGTAATAGCGGGTCGCGCGCTGGGAGATCTCGCTGAAGAACAGCGCAGCACTCCAGGGGCGCGGATAGACCAGCCGCTCGATCGTGAGAACCTCCCTTACGTGCCGGCGCCGCATCGGGCTGATGACCGGTTGCTCATCGACCTCCGTAGGATCAGCGGCCGCCTTCACGAGGCCCCTTCCGCTTCTTCGTACGAACCCGGCTCGGACGCAGGATCGATACACCGCGCTCTTCCCATGCAATCCGAGCATCGGCCTTCCGCAAGTACATCGGTTCGAGATCGTGCAGGGAATCGGTCTCCTCGCGAAAGAAGCGCGGGACGGCGAGGTCTACGAGCTCCGTCGCTTGAGGGATCGCGCGCGAGAACGAAGCGAACTCCGCACGCAACCTCGGCAAGCGATCCCGGTAAACCATCGCGCCGTTGCCGACGAACAGCACGTCCTCCACGCGGGATTCCACCTCGGCGGCGAGTCCCTCCGGAGACAGGACGAGATAGTCCGACACACGCTGCACCCCTCCGGGCACCTGGCGGTAGAAGGCGGCGAAGACCTCCCCTCGCCGGGCATCGGTGCAGGCGCAGATGAGGCGCGGTGTGTACCGCACCGCCAGCGCCAGGAGGTCGAGAGACGAGATGCCGGCGATCGGCACGCCGAGGGCCTGCGCCAGTGTCTTCGCCGTCGCGACTCCGACGCGGAGCCCGGTGAACAAACCCGGACCAAGTCCGACGGCGACCCCGGCAATCTGACCGAGAGAAATATCTGCTCCTTGCGCGAGAAAGCGAATAGCCGGCATCAGAAACTCGGCGTGACTCTTGCCGCGTGCAAACAACGTGGAGGCGACCGTCCCTTGTTCGGTACCGAATGCCACGCTCGACACCATCGTCGAGGTTTCGATGCCCAGGATCAGCATCCGCCACCCACCGCAGCTTCCGTCTTCTCCGCCACCAGCGCCAGCCGGTGCATCCAACGCGAGCCGAAGGGACGGAACACGAGATGCCGCTCGGTGCCGGAGATGATCCGGATCTCGACTTCGAGATGCTCTTCGGGGAGGATGGGTCCGAGCGCGTCCCCCCATTCGACGAACACAACCCAAGAGGGTTCGAGAAACTCTTCGATCCCGAGATCGAGGGCTTCCTGGAGTGTGTTTAGGCGATAGACATCTACGTGCAGCACCGGCAGCCGCCCTTCGTACTCGCGCATGAGCACGTACGAGGGACTGGTGACCCGGGCCGTGACTCCGAGGCCGCGGGCCGCGCCCTGGACGAAGCAGGTCTTGCCGGAGCCAAGCTCGCCCGACAGCGCGATCACATCACCCGGAGCGAGGACGGCCGCCAGTGCCTGGGCAACCTGCTGTGTTTCCTCCGGAGAATTCGACCGGACGACCACCTCGGGATGCATGCCCGTGCTCAGAACAGACCGAGCTGCTCGGAGTCGGGCTCGACGGCGGCGCCGGCCGAGCGGGGAGGAAGCGAACCGAGCGTCGAGCGAATCGTTTGGAAGTCGGCCTCGATGTGGCCCATCGACGGTCCCCGCTCCCCTCCACGCAACACGGCGGCCGGGTGCAGCGTCGGGATCAGCATACGCCCCTCGAATCGCAGCAGTTGCCCGCGAACACGAGTGATGCCGATCTTGCGCCCCAGGAGAAACTGCGTGGCGAAGTTTCCGAGCGACACGATCAGGCGAGGGTCGATCAGCCGGATCTGCTCGCGGAGGTACGGCGTGCACGATTCGATCTCGTCCGGCATCGGATCCCGGTTACCGGGAGGCCGGCATTTGAGCACGTTCGCAATGTAGACCTCATCGCGCTTTAGCCCGATCCCATTCAGGAGCGTCTCGAGGAGCCGTCCCGCAGCCCCGACAAACGGCAGGCCCTGGCGGTCCTCGTGAAACCCCGGCGCTTCGCCGATGAACATGAGATCGGTAGCGGAAGCGCCGGCACCGAAGACGACCGTCGTACGGCCTTCCGACAACCGGCACTTGACGCATCCCGCAGCCTCTGCTGCCAGCTCTTCGAGCGTGCCCACGGTCCTCCCGATCTCAACCGGTGTGCGGAGCACCTTCCGGGGTCGTACAGGCAGGGGCGCCGGCAACACTCTCCGCCGCCAAAACCCCGCGGCGTACGGCCTCTGCCACCGCGTCGGCCGCCATGATCTCAACGACCTCAGGGCTTGCCGGCCGCGCTCGCGTCGCGAGGGTGAAGACCACGTCCCCGTCGAACATTGTAAACACCGGCCGGACGGACCGGGCAAGACCGGCTGCGCCGGTGCGGGCCACGCGATAGGCCTGCTCCTTCGTGAGGATTGCATCGGTGAGCACACACGCCAGCGTGGTTTGCGATGCCGGCGGAATCCACACCCCGTGCTCCGGAAGCGGTCCTCGCCGGCCGGCGATGACCCGTCCGTCGGCCCCGATCACATCTCCGTAGGCATTGACGACGGCGACGGCCGCCACGGCGATGCCGTCCCGGTGGAGCAAGCTGACCCCGAGGCCTCCCTTGGTCTGGTGCCACCACCCTGCCGCCTTTCCCACAGTCGCCCCGGCTCCGGCGCCGACATTGCCTTCCGGTGACGCTCCTTCAACTGCGGCCTCGCACGCCGCTCTCCCCTCATCCTCGCCGGGACGAACGTGTGCGTCGCCCAGTCCGAGGTCGAAGATCGCCGCAGCCGGCACGATCGGCACACGGGCCACCCCGGCGTCGTGGCCGATGTCGCGCTCTTCAAGCCAGCCCATGACGCCGCGAAATGCCGACAGCCCGAACGCGCTGCCGCCCGTGAGCAGCAACGCGTCCACGATCTCGATGCGCATGGCGGGGCCGAGTAGATCGGTCTCGTGTGTCGCCGGCGCCCCGCCGGCGATCCACACCGAGCCGACCGTCTCCGGTGGCGGAAGTACGACCGTGCATCCGGTGAGTGCGACCGGGTCGGACCAATGTCCGATCCGCACGCCATCTATCATCGCCACCCCGGGATGCGGTGCAGGAATCGCCGAAGTCCCGCGTTGAACTCGTCCGGCCGCTCGAACATCGACATGTGGCCGGCGTTCCCCACCACCAGCAGCTCGGCGCCCTTGATCCCCTCCACGAGCCGCCGAGCGGCACCCGGCGGGGTAAGCCGGTCGTGCGACCCGGCCACGACCAAAGCGGGGACGTCGATCGCGTCGAGGACTTCGGTCACATCCATGCCGGTCAGCGTCGGGAGCAGCGCGAGCACAACGTCCGACGGTGCGGAGGCGAGAACCCGGTCCAGGTACGCGACCTTCGACGGCGAGGGGCGGGGCCCGAAGCCGAGGAATCGCGTGCCGAGATACGCCACGTCGGAGACGTGGCCGCGAATCCGGTCCAGCCTCGTCACGTTGGACGCAAGGGCCCGCATTGCGGCCTCCTGAAAGCCCTGAATCGTCGCCTGCACATAGCGGCCGATACCCGGGATCATGCCACCCATCACGTCGGCGGCCGTCGTGTCCACGAGCACGATTCCCGCGACATGCGAGCCGATCGATTCGGGGAAGAGCTTGCAATATTCGAGCAATGCCATACCGCCCATGCTGTGCCCGATGACGACCACCGGCGCCGAGCCCTGCGCGTGAATCACGGCGTCGAGGTCGCGAGCCAGCGCATCGAGCCCCCAGGCGCCGTCCGGCGGACGGCCGGACGAGCCGTGACCGCGCTGGTCGAAGGCGATGACCCGGTGGTCCCGGCCCAGATCGGCGATCTGGTAATGCCACAGCGTCAAATCGAGCGCGTAGCCGTGCGCCAGCACGATCCCGGGACCCGATCCCCACTGCTCGACGTGAAGCCGAGTGCCGTCGTCGGAGACGACGGGGCCGAGCATGTCCCCGTGCAGCTCGCCGAAGTCCTCACCCGCATCCGGGTCGGGACGGCGTCGGTCCCGGGCCACGTACGCCCGCTTGGCAACGATTCCGGCGGCCACCCCGGCCAGCGCGGCCCCGGCGAAGATGAGCCTTGCTTTCGAGCCTCCACGCTCGGCCACGGCTACGCGCCTACCCCCGAAAACACGCGCGGCATGCGAGCCGAAACCCCGGTCACGACCTCGTAGTTGATCGTGTGCGTCGCGTCTGCGATCTCTTCCGCGGATACGCGTTCGTCACCCTGCTCGCCCAGCAGGACGACCTCTTCCCCGATCTCCACCGGGTAGTCGCCGCAATCGACCATGAACGAATCCATCGTGACCGTACCGACGCAGGTGTGCCGTCGTCCGCCGATGAGCGCATGCGTAACCCCGGCCGAGGCGCGCGGCCAGCCGTCGGCATACCCCAGGGGCACCGTGGCGATGAACCCGTCTCGCGGCAGTGTGTAACGCAAGCCGTAGGACACGCCTTGTCCCGCCGGAACGCGCTTCGCCATCGCCACTTCCGACACAATGCGCATGGCGGGAGCGTACGGCATCGCGTCGCGCAAACGAGGACCGGGGGCGAGGCCGTACAGGGCAATGCCCGGCCGGACGAGATCGAAGTGCGCTTCCGGACGCGTAAGCGTTGCGGCAGAGTTCGCGAGATGACGCAAGGGAGGCTCGATCCCGTGCCTTCGCAGCCTGTCGAGCGCATCGTGGAACCGTTCGATCTGGAGATCGACAAAGGGATGGCCGGGCTCATCGGCGAACGCAAAGTGACTGAAGACACCCTCGATTTCGAGCCGCGGCCACTTGGCAAGGGCGGTCACGACCTCGTCGATCCGTGCACAGGGAACCCCCAGGCGGTTGAGACCCGTGTCGACCTTCAGGTGCACGGGCACGCTTCGGCCGGCCTGTTCCGCCGCGGTGCCGAGCGCTTCGACAACGCGTTCGGTGAATACCGAAGGCGTGAGCCCGAGCCCGACCGCCAGGCCGGCATCGTCCGGCGAGGGCTCGTGGAGCAGGAGAATCGGGGCTTCGATCCCGGCGTCGCGAAGTCGCTGCGCCTCCTCGACGAGAATGACTCCGAGCCGCTGAGCGCCCGCCGACAGCGCGGACCGGGACACCTCGACGTCCCCGTGTCCGTACGCGTTGGCTTTGACCACCGCGATCATCCCGCAGCCGCCGGCCAGTCTCGCCCCCAGCGCCGACACGTTGCGCCGGATGGCGTCGAGGTCGATCTCGACCCGGGCCGGCCTCATCCGGCGATCTCTCCGAGGACCGCCCCCACGGCGGCGGCGATCTCGCTCGCCCGCGGCGGGGTGCCATGCGCGAAACGATCTCCGGCCGCGCCGTGAATCCATGCCGCCGCGGCTGCGGCCTCGAAAGGATCCATACCGCGTGCAAGGAAGGCGACGAGGATTCCGGTGAGGACGTCACCTGTGCCGGCACTCGCGAGCGCCGCGTTTCCGGTCGAATTGACGAGAACTCGCCCGTCTGGTGAGGCGACGACGGTGCCCGATCCTTTCAGAAGCACAACGCACCCGCAGTCCGCCGAAAGTTGCCGCGCCTCGGCAAGGCGGTCCTCGATGGGGCGCCCCGTGAGTCGAGTGAATTCACCCTCATGCGGCGTGAGCACCGTCGGTGCCGGTCGCGCGGAGAGACGTGCCGCCGCTCCGGCGAAGGCGGTGAGTCCGTCGGCATCCAGCACCAGCGGCACGGCCGCCCCTGCAACCAGCGCGCGCACCACCTCCCCGGTGACAGGATGTTGCGAAAGCCCGGGCCCCACAGCCAGAGCCGACGCCCGCGCAAGCCGCTTGCGAATCGGCTCCAGACCTTTCTCGTCGAGGATGCCTTCCCCGTCGTCTCCGAGCGGCACCGTGACGATCTCCGGTATCCGGGCGGCGGCGATTGCGCAGACCGAGGCCGGCGCGGCCAGGATCGTCAGTCCGGCTCCGGCTTGTACGGCGCCTGCGGTGACGAGGGCTGCCGCACCGGGCATGGCGCGCGACCCGCAGACACAGAGGCACACTCCGGTCCGGTACTTGTTCGAGCCCGGCTCGCGAGCCGGAATCATCGCTGCGACGTCGCTCGCCTCCAAGGCCCACGCAATGCCCCCGCGCAGGTCCTCCGGGATCCCGATGTCGGCCACCTCGACCTCCGGCGACAGCGCCCGGCCGCGCGCGGTGAGCAGACCCGGTTTGTACCCGCCGAGCGAGACCGTGCGCCGGGCGCGAATCGCGTCGCCGGGCACCCGGCCGGTGTCGCCGTCGAGTCCGCTCGGAACATCGACCGACAGCACGAGCGGGGCCGCGGCATTCAGGTCGGCAATTGCCCCGGCTATCGCCCCGTCCGGCGCGCGCGACAGCCCGACGCCCAGCAGAGCGTCGATCACCAAGTCTGCCCGTGATGCTTCCTCAGCAAGAGCACCGGCGCCGATCACGGCACCACCGAACGCCCTGCGCGCGCGGCCTGCCGGACCATTCTCCGGTGGATCGCCGGCCGGCAGCGCCAAGCGCACCGAGGCGCCGCGATGCCGCAACAACCAAGCCGCTACCAATCCGTCCCCGCCGTTGTTGCCCTTGCCGCATGCAACAACGACGTGCCGGCCGTAGGCACCGCCCAGCATGCGGATCCCAGCGGCGGCCACCGCCGCGCCTGACGCGCGCATGAGCGTATCGACCGGTATCCCGCGGGCCGCCGCTTCCGCGTCCTGTCGCCGGACGTCGTCGGCGCTGAGGACCGGTATCACGGGATCACTCGACCGTAACGCTCTTGGCGAGATTCCTCGGGCGGTCGACGTCGCAGCCGCGAATCTTCGCGACCTCGTACGCGAGGATCTGCAACGGCACCGTCGTCACAACCGGCGCCAGCAGCTCGTTCGTCGCCGGCACCTCGACGACCACGTCGGCAAGCCTCGGGACCTCCTCGTCGCCCTCGGTGACGATTGCGACGACGAATGCGCCGCGAGCCTTGACCTCTTGGATGTTGGAGACGAGCTTGTCGTACACGTGACACCTGTTGGCGACGACGATCACCGGAACTCCTTCTTCCACGAGAGCGATCGCCCCGTGCTTCAGCTCCCCGGCCGCATAACCCTCGGCGTGGAGATAGCTGATCTCCTTCAGCTTTAGTGCTCCTTCCAGCGCCACCGGATAACCGACATGGCGCCCAATGAACAGGACGTCGGGCCGCCCGGCGATTGTCGAAGCGAGGGCCCGGATCGTTTCGCGAGATGAGAGAGCCCGCTCCAGCAGCGTGGGCAACCGCTTCATTTCGGCGACGATCGCCGAGGACTCCTGGGGAAAGATCGAACCACGGACCTGCGCCAGCCACAGCGCAAGCAGATCGAGAGCGACCATCTGCGTGGTGAACGTTTTGGTTGCGGCGACACCGATCTCCGGTCCGGCATGCGTGTAGAGCACACCGTCCGACTCACGGGGGATCGACGAGCCCACCGTGTTCGACACCGACAGCACCTTGGCGTGCTGGGAACACGCGTAGCGCACCGCCTCGAGAGTGTCGATGGTCTCCCCCGATTGCGAGATCGCGATGACGAGGGTGTCGCGATCGAGGATCGGATCGCGGTAGCGAAATTCGCTCGCGATCTCGATCTCGACCGGCAGCCGGGTCCAGTGCTCGATGGCATATTTCGCAACCAGGCCGGCGTGGAACGCCGAGCCGCACGCAACGACGAAGACTTTGTCGACGCCGCGCACATCCTCGTCGGCCAGACGCAACTCGTCCATGTGCACTCGTCCATCCGGCATCGTGCGCCCGCGCAAGGTGTCGGCGACCGCCTGCGGCTGCTCGTAGATCTCCTTGAGCATGAAGTGGTCGTAGCCGCCCTTCTCCACCGAGGCGACGTCCCCCGCGAGATGAATGGCTTGACCCTGGGCCGGAGCACCGTCGAGTGTCGTGATCGTGAATCCGTCCGCGCGAATCTCGACCACCTGATCATCGAGAACGTGCACCATGTCCCGCGTCAGGGCGAGCAAGGCCGTCGGGTCGGAAGCGAGTATCGTCCCAACGGAATTGCGGCCCACGATGAGCGGGCTGGTTCGCTTCGCGGCCACCACGAGGTCCGGAGCATCGGCACTCGTGACGGCAATCGCAAATGCCCCGTTGACGCGCGCCAAACCTCGGCGCACGGCGGCCGCGAGATCGCCGCCCATCTCGCTCTCGATGAGATGTGCCAGCGTCTCGGTGTCGGTGTCGCTTGCAAAATGATGTCCTTCGACTTCCAGGGCGTCCCGAAGCTCCATGAAGTTTTCGATGATGCCGTTGTGAACAACGGCAAGGCGCCCGCCGCAATCGAGGTGTGGGTGGGCGTTGCGATCCGACGGCGCCCCGTGCGTCGCCCACCGGGTGTGCCCTATTCCGGCCGTCCCCGACGGTTCGGCACCGACGAGCGCCTTCTCGAGCACCTCCAGCTTCCCCGCGCGCTTGCACATGAAGAGACCGTCGCCCTCGACGAGGGCCACGCCGGCGGAGTCGTAACCCCGGTATTCCAGACGCTGAAGACCGTCCATCAAGATGGGGAGGACGGCCTCGGATCCTACGTACGCAACGATTCCGCACATGCGCTGGGTAGTCTAGCCGGGAAGTGCCCGCTCAACTCATGCCCGATTGGGCAGATCCTCCTACGAGCGCCTGTCCCAAATCTTCCGAAGCAGCGCGTTGAAGCCGCCAGACTCTCTTGTTGTTCAGCCGAGCGCCTTGCGAACCGCAGCGGAGACGCGCTCGGCCACCGCTCGGGCGGTCTCAAGGTTGGCGGCCTGTACCATCACGCGAATCACCGGTTCGGTGCCGGACGGCCGGAGAAGAATGCGAGCCGAGCCACCGAGCTCGTCGCGAGCACGCACCACTTCATCCCACACATCCTTCGCGTCATCCAGTCGGTCGCGGTTCTCGACTTCGATGTTGATAAGGACTTGCGGATGCCGGGGTGACACCGCGGCGAGCTTGGACAGCGGTTGGCCGGTGCGCGACATGACGCCGAGCAACTCCAGCGCGGTGAGGATCCCGTCCCCGGTGGTGTGCCGGTCCAGGAAGATCACGTGTCCGGACTGCTCGCCGCCGAGTTCCAGTCCGCGCTCGAGCAGTGCCGCGAGGACGTAGCGGTCCCCGACGGCAGTCTCCACAACCTCGATACCCTCGCGCTCCATCGCCTCGTGGAAGCCGAGGTTGGCCATCACCGTCGAGACGACCGCGTTGCCCTTCAGCTCACCCCGGCGCTTGCGATCGATGGCACAGATGGCCAGCACTTGGTCGCCGTCTACGAGATCTCCGTTCTCGTCGACGGCGATGAGGCGATCGGCATCGCCGTCGAAGGCGAGACCGATATGCGCGCCCCCCTCGACGACGCGACGCTGCAGCCCTTCCGGATGGGTCGAGCCGCAGCCGTCGTTGATGTTCAGGCCGTCCGGCTTGGTGTTGATCGCCTGCACATCAGCGCCGACCCTTCGAAACACCTCGGGGCCGACCCAGTGTGCCGCCCCGTTGGCTGCATCGACGACGATCCGCATCCCGCCCAGAGGAACGCGACGTGCGATCAGAAAGTCCACGTACGTGTCGTCTGCGTTGCCCAGCACTTCCTCTGCCGTCGTTTCCCCGTGGGTTGCCCGAGCCACGTTTCCCGGCGGCGACGGCGGCGACAAGGTCAAGGCTTCGATCATGTGCTCCAGCGAATCGGACAGCTTCATACCGCCGGACCCGAAGAACTTGATGCCGTTGTCCGACGCGGGATTGTGCGACGCGCTGATCACCGCGGCGGCATCGAATCCCTCCAGCCGGACGAGCGCAGCGACCCCCGCAGTCGGAAGCACGCCGGCAAGCATCGCGTGACCGCCGGCGCTTTGGATTCCGTGGGCGAGCGCGCGCTCGATCGGCAGGCCGGAGGCGCGGGTGTCCCGGCCGATGAGAATGGTCGAGGCGGAGAGGACCTCGACGGCGGCGGCGCCAAGGCCACGAACGAGGTCTTCGGTGAGGTCCCGGCCCCAGCGTCCGCGGACGCCGTCGGTTCCGAAAAGCGTGCCCACGGCGGGGCGAAGCCTCAGCGCTTGGAGTACTGCGGGGCCTTGCGCGCCTTCTTCAGGCCGTACTTCCGGCGCTCCTTCTCCCGCGCGTCGCGCGTGAGGAGTCCCCGCCTCTTCAGCTCGGTTCGCAAGGTGGGATCCGCAGCGATCAGCGCTCGGGCGATCCCATGGCGAAGCGCGCCCGCCTGTCCCGACATTCCGCCGCCCCCGAGGCGAGCGAAGACGTCGTAGGCGTCGACGGTGTTCGTCAGCCTGAGCGGCTCGGTCACGATCATCCTAAGGATCGGACGCGGGAAGTAGTCTTCGATTTCCCGTCCGTTCAACGAGAACTTACCGCTACCGGGAACGAGCCGGACGCGTGCCACCGATTCCTTCCGGCGGCCCGTCGCTCCCACCGTCTGGCCAAGCGCTGCCATCAGGAGACCTCCCGCGCGACGTAGGGCTCTGGATTCTGCGAGCCGTGCGGGTGCTCCGGCCCGTCGTAAACTTTGAGCTTGTCCAGCATGGCGCGCCCGAGCCGGTTGTGCGGAAGCATGCCGCGGACGGCCTTCCGGACGGCCTCGCCGGGCCGCTGCTCGAGGAACCTGCGATACGGCACCGCCGTCAGCCCTCCCGGGTACCCGGAGTGACGGTAGGCGAACTTCTGGTCGAGCTTGCGCCCGGTAAGGCGCACACCGCGGGCGTTCACGATAACCACGTAATCCCCGGTGTCCATGTGGGGGGCAAAGATGGCTTTGTGCTTGCCCCGAAGCAAGCGCGCAGCCTGAACCGCCACCCGGCCCAGAACCTGGCCGTCGGCGTCCAGCACCCACCAGCGGCGGGTGATGTCGGAGGGCTTCGGAGAGAATGTCTTCATCACAAGAAGTGCCTGGACAACGGCGGGATAGCCTACCCGGGCATTGCCGCAGGGTCAATGTAAGGCCGGGCCTCTCCGCGCTGGGCTCCAGAATATCTTTCGCTGTGCGAAGACATCGATGGGGATTGCGACCAGGGAAAAACGGCGCCGACGATTACCGCCGGGCCACCGGGAAAGACCCGCCCCCGAGCGGCTGCAAGCAGGAGTCAGTGACGCCTCGTCGTTCGTGACGGGTAGAATCCGCCGGTTAAGAGCTGAGGATGGAAACATGTTTCTCCAGACTTCGTGTGGCCTCGCCCTGGCG
>JBKKBZ010000077.1:0-2774 GCA_046713235.1 Actinomycetota bacterium
TCCCGGGAAGATCGACTGTTCGACGTCGAAGGCCAGGCGCTTGCGGAATCCTTCGGTCCTATCACCCCAGAGCCGGCTCTCCTTTGGAGCGCTGACGAGCCCGTACGCGCTCGGAGAGAACAGCGAGACCGTCGCGAGGTCGCGACGCACTTGCGGTTCGGCTTGCACGACGCGTTCGTAGGGACGAGAGAGCCAGTAGCCCGTGCCGGCGAAAAGAAGAACGCCGGTCAGCGACGCCGCAACGACCGGCCGTGCGATGCCCGAAAGGATGTTGCGGCGCCACCCCGTGATGAGCGCGATTGCCCCCAGAGCCGCAAGCAGATAGGCGAACGGCAACCCGATGTTCCATCCGATCGTGAGTTGCCAGGCGGCGACTAGCCATCCGGAGAAAATCGTCGGGGGACTGCGTCTTCGGTACCCGCGAACGAGAAGGAACAGCGCGAGCGGCACTCCCCCGCTGAAGAGGACGTGAAGATGGCCGCCTTGCGACAGGCGAAATGGAGCGTATGCGAATGCGACACCGGCGACGGAGGATGCTGCCCGGCCGATGCCGCTCTCGCGCGCGAGAAGGTATGCACCGAGGAGCGCGACCGCGTAAGCACCGATCCAGAAGAGGCCGTGCCGCACGACGGCGGCGCGCGGGCCGTCTCCAATGATGGAGAAAGGTGCGAGACCCAGAAGCGAGTCGGTGAAGGCGAGTGCGTCGCGAGACGGTCGAAAGATGTTCGCTTGCCAAACGCTGGTATCGCCGGATTTGAGCGCGTGCCCGCCCCAGGCCGTCTCCCACGTCGTGAGGACCGGATCTCCAAGATCGTAGGGCACGTGTGTCGCCAGACGTGTTGCGAGTGGCCAACTCATCGCGATCGCGAGAACACAGGCGGCGAGGATGGCGGCGGCGACCTCCCGGCCGGTGACTTCGATGCGGTCGGTCATTCGCCGCTGGGGACGCGAGCAGCTCGCCGGCCGAGGATCCAGGACATAAATACGATCGAAGCTGTAAGCCGCGCGAAGATTGCCGTCCGGAAGGATGAGTATGTCACTTTGTTTGCGAACATCCAGAAGCGGGTCGTGAACACATATATCTCGAGACCTTGGAACACGGCCCATGTTGCGAGGAGTGCGCCGGCGGGCAACGGCACTGCAAACGTCCAAAACGGCAAGAGCCAGATGCCGTACTGCGGCGACCAAACCTTGTTCACGATGAGGAACCAGAGCACGACGAGCAGCAAGGAGGCCGCCGTGGCGCGATGCAAACCGGGAAATGCTTCCTCATCCCCGTCGAGCTTGAGCCAGAGCCAGGCGGCTAGGGCGAGCGCTCCGGCGACGAACAGCGCGGCCGTGATCAAGTTGAGCTTCGGCGTCTTGAACGCGACATGCCATGTTTGAGAGACGTGGTACCAGATTGAGTCCCAGTCCGCGCCACGTTCCTTGTTGAGGCGAAAAAACTCGAGCCATCCCTTCCGAGCGCCGAGCGCCACCGGCAGGTTGATCGCGACGAGTGTGGCGATCGACGTTGCGGTGAGGGTTGAGGCGTCCCTGAATCGTCGCTCGCGAATGCGCTGAATCGCGAGGTAAGGGACGGCTAAGATCGGATAGAGCTTCGCGGCGGCGCCGATACCGATCAGAATGCCCGATGTCGCATGCCGGTTGCGTGAAAACGCGAGAAGCGCGAGCACGAACGGGGCGACGGCAAGCATGTCCCAACTGACGCCGCCGTGCAGGATGAGCGTCGGTGCGCCGGCAAACAAGAGAGCACGTCGCCATCCGACGAGCGCTCCGAGGGTTGCGGCCGTTATCAGGATCAGCAACCCGAAGCCGAACTGGTTGATCCAGAAGTAGGTGCTGTATCCCCGAACACTTCCCCGGTCGGCCGTTCCGACGAGGGTGTGCGTCAGGCGCGACGTGGCGAGCATCCACGCCCCGGTTATCACTGGGTACTCGACGTACTTTCCATCTGGACGGGTATCGAAATAAGGCACGCGGCCCTGGTTCAGCCCCTCCACCCCGTACAGCGCGTAGATGTCGGTGTAGCAAAGGTGTCGCTCTGAAAATTCGAGATTGCCGAGCTTTTCGACGCAGGGAGCGCGGAACGCGAAACCGGCCAGGACGAGCGCCAGCGCAACCGAGACCGGCACGACAACGTCGGACGTGCGCACACGCGGCCGCTCCGGTCGAGGCTCGTCCTCCGGCAACATCGCAGCAAGCGTACCGGGGGCTCCCTCCGGCTCGGCGAAACGCGGCCGCGTACCCGATGCGGATCCGCCGGGCGACAGCCGAGCCGCCGCCGGCACTGGATGTGATCTAGTTCATAGCTCCAGGTTGTCATACGTCACACCCCCTTTACAGGAGCGGTCTCCTTTCGGCATAGTCAGGGCGGCGACACGGCGGGTGAGGGGGAAACTGGGCGTTGCCAAACATCGAACTGATTCTTGCTCGCTCGTTGGCGGCGCACCTTTCAGTGCCAGCATTCTTGGCCGATGCCGAAGGTAGGTTCGTTTATCTCAATGAGGCGGCTGAGGTCATGATCGGAAAATCCATGGAGGAGGCCATCGATTTCGGGCCTGAGGACCTTCTGGACATCCTTGATCCGAGGACGGACGATGGGCGGGCCGTGACTGCCGAGGAGCTGCCCTTGCCGAGAGCGATCCACAATCGTGTTCCCGCCCACTTGCATGCCGTATCGGGCCGGAATCAGGGCATGCGATACTTGGCTACCGCGCTTCCGCTTCTGGATCGTGACGGCATGTCGATCGGTGCGCTGATGCTTCTATACG
>JBKKBZ010000078.1:0-13097 GCA_046713235.1 Actinomycetota bacterium
CCGCCCACAACGCGAGCTGATCCCAGGGCAACAGGTACCCGGTGAACGACAGCAGCAACGTGATCTGCAGCAGGTTCACGCCTACGACCCAGTTGAACTCGCGGGGCGGCTTGTAGGCGCCGTGATAGAAGACCCGCGCCATGTGCAGGAACACCGTCAGAACCATCAAGTGAGCGGCCCAACGGTGCAGGTTTCGAGTGAGCTGGCCGAACGTGATGGAGGCGGAAAGGTCGGCCATGTCTTTGTAGGCCAGTTGCGCGGTGATCTCGGCCGCCGGCCGGTAGAAGAACATCAGGTAGATGCCGGTGATCGTGAGCATGACGAAGAGGAAGAACGACATTCCCCCGAGACAGTACGTGTAGGTCAGCTTCAATCCGTGTCGCTTCAGCTTGACGGGGTGGAGGTGGTACAGGACGTTGTTCATCATCGCGAGCGCACGGTCGCGCGTGGTGTCCTTGTACCCCTTGCGGAAGGGCGATCCCGGCCGGAAGATCGATTTCCAGACCTGTGAATCTTGGACGAGTCCCTTGAGTTGCTCGATCTTTTCGAAGATTAGTGGCTTTTGTTTCTGAGGCGGCTTCTGATCGATCGACACGTTCCGTCTCCCCCGCCGATTCCTAGTTTGCGGCCTTCTTCTTCTCGGTTATGAAGAACAGCGCATCGGATGGGCACCGCTCGATACAAATCGCGCAGCGCGTGCATTCGTTGTCGTCGATGACGAAGATCGCAGCCGATTCGCGAGTGACGGAGGCGATTTCCGGCGTGTCGGTGCCGGCCACGATGTCCGGCGAGAGCATGTAGATGCAATCCCATGGGCAGACGTCCTCGCATGCGCGGCACAGAATGCAAAGGTCGGGATCGAGCCCGATGTGGCGCTTGGGCTTCACTCGCTCGGCGAGCCATTTGGGGTCGACTACCTTTAGGTCGTAGTCGTCGTAGATCTGCGGCTTGTTGGAGCGCGCGCTCACCGGTAGCCTCCCGTCGCCTCAGGTTTGGACTCGCCCGCCGCCAGTTGCTTCGGGAACTTCTTCTGATAAATGAGAAAGCCGAGCACGAACGCTCCGAGGGCGACGCCGTTTTCTCCCACCACGACGATGTCTCGCGCCGACTGCTTGAGGCAACTGATGATCTCGTCGCCGGAGGCTAGGGAGGTGCATCCCTGGCCGCCCCAGCCGAGCACGCCGTCGGCGTAGTACATCCACCAGCTCGGCAGAATCGCCAGCGTGTGCCATGCGAGTATGGCCAGACCGAACGCCCCGAAGGATGCCTTCGCCCATCCCGTCTTGGCCTTGAAGGCCAGGACGAGCAGTCCCGCCGCGACCGCGAAGTAGATGCCTTCGAGGAGAAGCCAAGCGGGGCTGATGTCGTTGAACACGATTCCCGTGATCAAACGGCCTCCTCCTCCTCGGGCGGCCGGATTATACGGCCCCCGAACCGGCACCAAAAGTTGCCGGCGGCTTGCTCCGCCCGCAACCCGGCGCTTGTGACTTCGTTCACAAAGTAACTCGAAAAAAAAGAGCTACCGTCGAGAAGTATCGCGCCTGGGCACCCCAGGACGCAACAACAAGCAAGCGAGCCCGCCTAGGAACGGATTCCCAAGTCTCGCTCGACGGCTTCCCGAAGCTCATCGAAGGATCGGGGACCGAAGCTTCGGTAGCGGATGACGCCATTTTTGTCCACGAGAACCGTCGAGGGCATCAGCCTTGCCGGCGAGAAATGGGCGAAGAGCAAGCCGCGCTCGTCAAAGATCGAGGGGTAGGTCACCCCGGTCGTACGCTCGAACTCCCGGGCGGTCTCCTCCGTTTCGCCCTCGACCCCGAGCAGATTGACGCCGAGAAATCCCAGCCGGCCGGCGAGGCTGCGGTGCAGCCGGTCAAGGGCGGGCATCTCCTCGACGCAACTGGTACACCACGAGGCCCAGAAATTGATCAAGGCCGGCCTGCCTGCGAGCTCGCGGAGCGCGAGCACCTTGCCGTCGAGCGTCCGGAACCTGCAGGCCGAGGGAATGGGCATCCCAACCGAGAGGACCCGGGACGGCCTGCACGGCGAGAGGGCGCCGGTGCCGGCCGGACCCGGAGATGGGCGTTCGCCCCCGCAACCGGCGAGGAGAGCAAGGATCAGGATGGAGGCTGCTGGCCGCATCGCCCAGCCATTGTGACCCAGTCCCGGGGCGTTCGCCCGCGCGGGCCGCGGGATGCCGTTGCTAGACTCGTCGCGGCGACATGATCCGTATTTCCCGGCACCTACCTCTCATCGCCGTCCTCCTCCTCGCTGCTGCATGCGGGGGAAAGGGGCTCGGTGCAGAGGCGGCCGGGCCGAGAATTCGAACCGAGTACGGTTACCGGGTTCGTCAAATCCCGGTGGGGGATCGCGACCTCAAGCCACGCTTCTCGGGCAAGACCTTCGACGGTGACGTGATCAACAGCCGGGACTTATCCGGTGGGGTCACGGTCGTGAACTTCTGGGCTTCGTGGTGCGGCCCATGCCGCGCGGAGCAGGCGCAGCTCGAGAGGCTTTGGAACCGCTTCCGGGACCGGGGCGTCCGATTCCTCGGTGTGAACACACGCGACACGCAGGTCGACGGCCGGGCATTCCTCGACGAATTCGGTGTCTCGTACCCGTCGATCTTCAATCGCGATGCCTCGGTGGCCTTCGCGTTTCGAGTCGCCTACATGCCGAGCACCTTTGTGCTCGACCGGCAGGGCCGGGTTGCCGCCGTAGTGATCGGAGCAACGCGCAGCGAGGAGCAGCTCGCCCGCGCAATTGAGCGGGAGGTCGGCGCGGCATGAACGGCGATGCCGTCGCGCTCCTGGCGACGGCGGAGGCCGTGGACAGGGCGATCCTTGGCCCTCTCGGCATCCCCGTCGCGTTTCTCGTCGGCATGGTGTCGTTCTTTTCGCCGTGCATCCTGCCGCTGGTGCCCGGCTACCTCTCCTTCGTGTCCGGCCTGAGCGGCGAGGCCCTGGATTCCCCGTCTGCCCGGAAACGCATTCTCGGTGGAACGCTGCTGTTCGTGCTGGGCTTCTCGCTCGTATTCACCGCGCTCGGCGCCGCGGCGACCGGGCTGGGTTTCTACGTGCTGGCGAATCAAGCCGTCTTCGAGCGCATTGCCGGCTCGATCGTCATCGTCATGGGGCTTAGCTTTCTCGTACCCGGGATGTTCCGCGTGCTCGAAAGAGAGCGACGGCCCTTCCTCTCGCGCGTGAAGCCGGGGGTCGCCGGAGCCTTTCCCCTGGGTCTCGCCTTTGCAATCGGGTGGATCCCCTGTGTCGGACCGGGACTCGGCACGATCCTTACTCTCTCGACTGGGGAGCGGTCGATCGGCCGTGGCGCCGTGATGTTGTTCGCCTTCTCGCTCGGCTTCGGCGTGTGGTTCATCCTGGGAGGTCTCGCTTTTCGGCGTGCGACCTCGGCAGTCGCCGCGCTTCGGCGTCATCAACAAGGTCTCCGCGTGGCCGGTGGGGTCTTTCTGCTGACGATCGGTGTTCTCCTGGTCTCCGGATTGTGGGGAGCGATCATGGCCCCCATCAGGCGCGCGGCGCGCGACTTCGCGACCCTAATTTGAGGCGAATGAACGTCCTCCGCGTTCCTCTTGCGATCTCCTCGAGAGGCTGGCGCGTCCTGCGGCGCATGAGGACGGCGATCATCTTGTTGCTGGTTTTGGCTGCGGGCTCCGCCGTCGGCACGCTCATTCCCCAGCGGCCGGTCAATGAGTTCGCAGTCGCCCGATGGAAACGAGACCATGCGGCGTATGCGGAGCTGGCGGAGCGGCTGGGGCTGTTCGATGTTTTCGGCTCCGCATGGTTCACGGCCATATACGCCTTGCTGCTCGTGAGTCTCGCCGGCTGCCTCGTGCCGCGCTACGTCGCCTTTCTTCGGACGGTTCGGTCGCGGCCCGGCACCAACGCGGGGCTGTCCGGGTTGCGCAATTACCGCCACGGAATCGCGCGGGGAACCTCCGATGTCGCGCTCGACCGCGCGGAACGTGTGCTTAGGCGGCGCCGCTTCCGGCTCGTTCGCGAGGGGACAACCGTTGCCGCCGAAAAGGGCCACCTGAGAGAGGGCGGCTCGCTGGTGTTTCACTCGTCGTTTTTTGTGCTCCTGATCGGGGTCGCATTGAGCCGAGGATTCGGATTCAGCGGTCAAGCCGCTATCATCGAAGGCGACCGGTTCACGGAGGCGCACATCGCCTACGACTCGATCACCGAGGGTCGATTCTTCGGCGAGCGACACCGCGGCTTCTCGGTCCAGGTGGACGACTTCGATGTGGCCTGGCACCCGAACGGCGTGCCGAAGGACTTCGTCTCGCGCGTAACCGTGAGGGAGGATGATCGAACCGTGCGCCGGGCCGCCATACGCGTGAACGAGCCGATGGACTATCGAGGTGTGACCTTCTATCAACTGGCGTGGGGCTGGGCGCCGCGCATCCAGATCCTGAAGAATGGGAAGCTCATTTCCGACGGCAACGTCGTCTTCCTCCAAGACCAGCGCTCTCAGAACTGGCGGGGGGTTGTGAAGGTTCCCGCGGTAAAGCCGGAGCAGCTGGGGCTGGAGATGTTCTTCTTCACCGATCTCGATCTAGGCCCGGACGACGTGCCGTTCAACGCGAGTCCCTACCCGCGCAGGCCGATCATCCTCTTCCAGGAATACCGTGGGGATCTCGGTCTCACCGTTCCGCAATCGGTTTTCGAGCTTGACAAGACCTCGCTCGCACCGGGGCAGGCCGGGTCGATCGTCATGGAGGGATCGGCGCGGCTTGCCGACGGGATCGAGATTAGGTTCGCCGGATTGAAGCAGTATTCGGTGCTGCAAATGACGGCGAATCCCGGCGCCTGGGTTCTGTTTATTGCTGCCGTTTTGATCTTGGTCGGGCTTGTTCCCGCCCTGTATAGTTCACGACGTCGTGTCTGGGTACGTGCCGCCCCCGACGGCGATACGGTAAAGATCGAGGTCGGGGGACTCGCGTTGCAGCGCAAGGACGCGTTCGAGGAAGAGTTCACGCGCATCGCAGGCGAGCTGGGACGAGATCTCGGGATCGAGCGGCCGCAGGCAGGCGCGGGGTCTCGTGTGGAGAGTGGTGCCGATGCAGGCTGATCCGGGTCTCGCCCGGCTTTCCGACCAGCTTTTCTGGGTGGCGCTGGCCGTCTACGCAGGGTCGATGCTGGCCTACATCGTCAACCTCTCGCCGCGCCGCAGCCGCGCCGGGACGATCGCTACGAGCGTCGCCGGAGCCGGTGCCGTTGTGCATGCCGCCTCGGTCGTGACGCGGGGACTCGCGGCCGAGCGCGTGCCCTGGGGGAACATGTATGAGTACTCGTCGCTCGTCGCGCTCCTGCTCGTCGTGACCTACCTAGTCGTCATCGAAGGAAGATTCCGACTACGGCAAGCAGGGGCGTTCGTGCTCGGACTTGCCGTTTTGCTCATGCTCACGGCGCGCGCGACCTACGCGCCGGCGAGCCCCCTCCAGCCCGCGCTGAACACCGTGTGGATCAAGATTCACGTCCTAGCGGCCATCGTCGCCTCGAGCGTGTTCTCCCTGGGGTTTCTGTTCACCGTGCTGTACCTGCTCGTCGATCGGTCCGAGCGCCGGCGAGCGCCGGCGTTCGGCGGCAGCACTGTGGGAGCCGCTTACGCCGGGACACCCCCCGACGTCCACGACGGCTTTCCCGCCGATCACCTCGATATCGAGCCCGACGAGCGGGCGGTCGCGCGTTCCGGCCGGGGGTTGCTCGCGCGGCTTCCTGCTTCCCTCACGTTCGACCGGCTGGCGTTCTGGGCGACGTCCATTGCCTTCCCGATCTGGACCTTTGCCGTCATAGCCGGGGCGATGTGGGCGAACAAGGCCTGGGGCCGGTACTGGGGATGGGATCCGAAGGAATCGTGGGCGTTCATAACCTGGGTGATCTACGCGGGCTACCTGCACGCGCGTGCGACCGCCGGCTGGCGGGGGCGCAAAGCCGCCGCCGTCAACATTGCCGGTTTCACCTCGTTGATGGTGACCTATTACGTCGTGAATCTTTGGATCGTTGGGCTTCACTCCTACGCAGGCGTCTAGTGAAGTTCGGTCTCGGGCAGTTCACCCTTCAGCGACCTCCGTGGGACACCCGCTCGTTCTCGGAGATCTACGATGAGTTCTTACGGGTGGCGGTCCTCGCCGAAGAGCTCGGTTTCGATTCGATCTGGCTCGCAGAGCACCACGGTTCCTGGGACGGGTACGGCCCCTCCCTTCTTCCAACCCTTTCGGCCGTCGCGTCGCGCACGGAGCGAATCCGGCTGGGTACCGCCGTGATCCTCGCTCCGTTTCACGATCCTTTGCGCCTCGCCGAAGACGCCGCGGTCGTCGATCTCATCTCGAAGGGGAGGCTGACGCTCGGACTCGGGCTCGGTTGGGCGCCTGAGGAATACAAGATGTTCGGCGCCGACCGAAAGACGCGGGGACGCCGGCTGTCGGAGACGGTCGAGATACTGCGCCTGGCCTGGTCCGAAGACATGTTCTCATACTCGGGACGCGTGCTGTCCTACGACGACGTTTCGGTCACGCCGCGGCCGGAGCGGAGCATTCCGATCTTCCTCGGCGGCAGCGAACCGGCGGCGATCGCGCGTGCCGCGCGGATGGGCGACGGACACTTTCCCGCGCGCGGAGGACTCGAGCAAGCGATCGACCGGGCGCGACGGATCGTGGAGATACGACGCGAGGAGGGAATCGACGGGCCGTACGGCTACGGGATGTTCGTCCCGGCCGGCCTCGGCGCTACCCCGGAGGATGCGTGGGCGACCATTCGCGACGGCGTGCTCCATACCAGCGGGGCTTACCTGGTGTGGGCGTCGGAGGGGCGCGATCTGGCCGACGCTCGGGACGTGGGGGCTGCGGCGCTGGAGGAGAAGATGCAAGCGGGGGCGCTGGTCGGGACCCCTGAGCAGATCGTGGAACGGCTGCGTCCCGTCGTGGCGGAGATCGACGGCATGGGGCTTCACGAGCCGTTCATCTCGGTGATTCTCTCTCCCGCCGGGATGCCCTACGACGACGCTGCCGGGCGGATGCGCACCTACGCCGAGCGCGTCATTGCACCGCTGCGCGGCTGACGGTGCGCTGAGGGATCAGCCGCCGAGCGCGACGCCGCCCGGATGAGAGGCGTCGGTGAACTCGCGGAACTCCCCTGTGGTGATGAAGGCCGCCTGTTCGGCGATGTCGACGGCGTGGTCGCCGACGCGTTCGATCTGGCGAGACACCACGTGCATGCGGATCCCCCATTCGAGCATCCGCTTGTCGTCGGCGATCGAAAGGACCTCTTGGAGCATCCCGCGGTTCAACCGGTCGATCGGGTCGTCCATCTGCGGGAGCTTGCGGGCGAGGGCCAGGTCCCGCCTGGCGAACGCTTCCATCGCCGTGCCGATCATCTTGATTGCGATACCGCCCATCTCGTTGAGATGAGCGATGACGACATCGCTTCGAGGAAGACCGGTAGCCAGCTGTCCGATCTTCGCGAGATTCACGGCCATGTCCCCGACTCTTTCAAGGTGGAAATTGATGTGAAGCAAGCCGGTCAGCAGGCGAAGATCCGTGGCCACAGGCGTCTGCAACGCGAACAGATTCAGGATCTTTTCCTCGGTCCTGAGGTAGTACTCGTCGATGACGTCGTCGCCGGCGATGACCTGATTGCAGAGCCCGAGGTCGTCTTCGGTGACGGCACGGACCGCCTTCCCGAAAAGATCCTGCGCGGCGGAGCCCATCGACTGCGAGTGAGCCTCGACCAGCTTGAGCTCGTCGTGGTAACGGCCGCGAGCATCCGTCATTCTGTCAGGGTACTCCATCAGCCGAACCGCCCGGTAATATAGGCCTCGGTTCGAGGATCGTCCGGGTTGGTGAAGATCTTCTCGGTCCTGCTGTATTCGACCAGCACTCCCGTGCGCGTTCCCTGCTCTTCGTCGACCTCGGCGGTGAGAAAGGCGGTCATGTCACTCACACGCGCCGCCTGCTGCATGTTGTGGGTGACGATAACGATGGTGTAGACGCTCTTCAGCTCCTGCATGAGATCCTCGATGCGCGCAGTCGCGATTGGGTCCAGCGCGGAGCATGGCTCGTCCATTAGCACGACGTCCGGCTCGACGGCGATGGCCCGCGCGATGCACAAGCGTTGCTGCTGGCCCCCGCTCAACGCATAGGCATTTGCCTTGAGATCGCGCCGCACTTCGTCCCAGACCGCGGCACGTTTGAGAGCGGACTCGACCCGTCCCTCGAGATCGTCGGTCATCCCCGCGACCCTGAGCCCGAACGCGATGTTCTCGAAGATCGACTTGGGAAACGGATTCGGCTTCTGAAACACCATGCCGATCCGTCGCCGGACCTCGACCGGGTCGATCTCCGGCGAGTAGAGGTCGTGGTCCCGGTAAAGCACCCGTCCGTCGATGCGTGCGCTCGGGATGAGGTCGTTCATCCGATTGAAGCACCGTATGAACGTGCTCTTACCGCATCCGCTCGGTCCGATTACCGCGGTGATCTGATGCGCACCGATGTCGAGCGACACATCTCTGAGAGCAGGGAGCGCTCCGTAACGGACCCCGAGCCGTTCCGTGCGGAAAACCAACTCCGCGCGGGCCGCCTGATCGTCCCGCCCGGCGCTTGGGACCGGTTCAATGACCGGTCGTGGTTCTGGTCGCTTGGGCTCCGCCATCGTAATCTTCACCCCGGCCGGCGTCATCTCACCACTTCCTCTGATAGCGGTTCCTGATGACAATGGCAATCGCGTTCATCGTCAGCAGCACCACCAAGAGAACAACGATACCCGCCGCCGCGGTGAGGCGGAAGGCAGCTTGCGGTCGCTGGACCCAGTTGAAGATTTGGATCGGCAGCACGGTGAAGCGGTCGAACGGCGAGTTTGGGGTGAAGGTGACGAAGGTCAGCGCCCCCATGGTGATCAGGGGTGCCGTCTCGCCCATCGCCCGAGAGACCGCCAGGATGACGCCGGTCATGAAGCCGGGGAGCGCAGCCGGAAGGACCTGCCGCGAGATCGCCTGCCACTTCGTCGCGCCGAGGGCCAGCGCGGCTTCTCTCATGGACTGGGGGACGGCACGAATTGCCTCCCGCCCGGAGATGATGACGACCGGGAGCACCAGCAAACCCAGCGTAAGGCCGCCCGACAGTACCGAGCGATCGAACATGAACAGCCTGACGAACACCGCGAGCCCCAGGAGCCCGTAGATGATCGACGGCACGCCGGCAAGGTTGGAGATGTTCAGCTCGATGAATCGGGACAGGCGCCCCGGTTTTGCGTACTCCTCGAGATAGATCGCCGCACCCATCCCCACGGGCAGCGAGAACAGCGTGCATACGCTGATCACCCACAGGCTTCCGAAGATCGCCGGCCTGGCTCCCGCCCGTTCGGCGAATCGTGAGGGCAGCGACGTAAGGAACTCCCACGACAAACGAGGAACCCCGTCGCGGGCGACATCGATGAGAAGGATTGCAAGCGAGGCGAGGCCCAGCAGCATCGCCAGGAGGAGCAGGCCCAGAAAGGAGCGCTCGCGCCGGACCCGGGTTTTTCGGGTCTTGCCGCCCGACAGCGGTGCGGTGTCGAGGAGGTCGGCCGTCATTCGTAGATCTCCCGGAACCGGCGCACGATGCGGGCGCTGATGTAGTTAAGGACAAACGTCATGACGAAGAGAGTGGAGCCGAGGGCGAAGATCGTCCTGTAGGCGATGCTGCCCGTCGGCGTGTCCCCCAGGCTGATCTGCACGATGGCGGCGGTCATCGTCTGGATGCCGTCGAGCGGGTTGAAGGTCACCTGTGGCTGGTTTCCCGCCGCGATCGCGACGATCATCGTCTCACCGATCGCGCGCGAGAGGCCCAGGATGATCGATGCGACTACCCCGGATACGGCGGCGGGAAGCACGATCTTAAGAGCCACGGTGCGCTTCGGAGCCCCGAGGCCGTAGGCGGCCTCCCGTAGCCCTTGCGGAACCGCGCGCATGGCGTCCTCGGACAGCGAGGCTATGGTCGGGACGATCATGATCCCGACGACGATTCCTGCCGCCAGCGCGTTGAACTGGTTGATGCCCGGGATCAGCGGCTTCAGGATCACCGCGGTCACGAAGGTCAGGGCGAAATAGCCGAGCACGACGGTGGGGATTCCGGCCAGGATCTCCAGGAAAGGTTTCAGGATCTTCCGAACGCGGTCCGGCGCGTACTCGCTCAAGTAGATCGCGGTCGCGAGGCCGAGCGGGATGGCGACTCCTATTCCGATGGCCGCGACGAGCAACGTTCCGTTGATGAGAGGCAGGACGCCGAATTCGGCGCGCTTGCCGAAGGTCGGCGCCCACTCCGTCCCGCTGAAGAAGTCGGCCGGGGCGACCTCCCGGAAAAAACTCACCGTCTCCCCGGCAAGCGAGAGGATGATCCCTGCCGTCGTCAGGACCCCCACCGCAGCGCACAGCCGCAGGAGCCAGACGATGATGGTTTCGGACGTACGCCGACGCCCTCTCAGGGAAGGCGAGAAGGCGTCGGCGTTTTGGTGCGGGGTTTGACCGGTGGATCCGATGATTACCCTCCGATCGCCGCCGTCAACTTCGTCGTCTCCTGTTGAAGGACCGAATCGGAGATGGGAGTGTACCCGACGTCGCCGACGAGCGAATTCACGTTCTTCATGTAGTAAAGCAAGAAGGCCTTCACCTCCGGTCGCGACAGGGCCGTCTTCTTCGTGTAGATGAAGAGCGGACGGGACAGCGGCTTGTACGTGCCGTCCTTAACGGTGGAATCGCTGGGGGTAATGCAGCCCGAGCCGCTGTCAACGCCCAGGATCTTGAGCTTGTCGGTGTTCTGCGTGTAGTACGCGAACCCGAAGTAGCCGAGCGACCCCTTGAAGCCGGCGACACCGGTCACCAGGGTGTTGTCGTCTTCCGAGAACGTCACCAGCTTGTCGTTGCGGCTGGCGCCCTCCTCTCCGTTGATCTCGTCCGTGAAGTAATCGAACGTGCCGGAGTCCGTGCCGGGGGAGAAGAAGCGCATTGGTTCGCTCGGGAATTCCGATCGGACCTCCTTCCAATTGTCTACCGGGGACTTCGGCGACCAGATCTTCTTGAGCTCGTCCGTGGTGAGGCACTCCACCCACGAGTTCTCCTTGCTGACGAGGACGGCTAGGCCGTCCACGGCGACCTGAAGTTCGACGTACTCGATGCCTTTCGCCGCGCAGGCCTTCTTTTCGGAGTCCTTGATCGGCCGCGAGGCGTCGGAGATGTCTGTCTCGCCGTTGCAGAACTTCTTGAACCCGGAGCCGGTACCGGAGGCGCCGACGACGATCTCGACCCCGGAGTTCTCCTTCTTGAACTCCTCTCCCACGGCCTCTGTGATGGGGAACACCGTCGAGGAGCCGTCGGCGCTGACGGTTCCGGTGAGACTCGACGTCTTCGTGGAATCCCCCCCGCAGCCCGCGGCCAGGAGCGCCGCCAGCGCGACGACCGATGCGATGCGTTTGTGGAATCCGGCTATGGCGTGGGTCACGGTTCCCTCCTGTCGATTGTGTAGCTCGATCAATAGCGAACGCTAGGTGCGGCCGCTCCCCGGGGGGCGAACCCCATGTGAACTCTCGGTGAATCTCGCTGCCGATCGGGGATTTTCCGCAGCCGGACTTTGGTCCGAGCGAATTCATGCGGCGTTCATGTCCCTGCTGCGGGGCGTCCAAATGGTGCTGTTAGCGTCCGGTGCGATGCGTTGTTCGTGCCGAGTACAGCAGCCGTCCGGACTTCGCGTCCGGCGGCCGAAGGGGGGATGGGATCAGGCGGCCATGAGGTCCACCGACGCGCTTTCCTCGGCGAGAGGGTTCGAGCCGGATGTCCCGGACCGAATGGATTCACGAGGTTCTCATATCGAGAGGAGACCATCGAATGCGTAGGACGAAGCTTCTTCTGGCGGCGGTCTCGGCCACGCTCCTGCTCACCACGAGCATGAGTCACGCCGCAACGCCGGCCAACCGTTCATTGTTTCTGACGAAGTGGTGCCAGACGGCGACAACCGCGGCGATCAGCGGTGAGGGTGCGACGTTCGCCAACAGCGCCCACCTCAACGCCTTCATCCCGGCCTTCGAGGCCAACTGCGCCAAGGCGCTCGGCAAGGTCACCTACCTTTCCACGGGATCGGGGGCAGGGAAGGCCGCCGCTTGCAACCGCTCCAGGACATGGGGCGGCACCGACGAGCCCCTCGACACGGCCGAGTACGCAGCGTTCACGCTCGACACCGGATACCCGCTCTACTCGTGCACGGGACCGGGGACCCAGCAGTCGCCGGTGCACCACATCCCTCTTGCCCTCGGCGGCGTGGTGCACGGCTACAAGCCGCTCTTCTGTGCCGGGATCGCGAATCAGGGACTGAGAATCACCTCCACCATGGCAGGCCTGATCTGGAGTGGGGTCATTACCCGATGGGATGATGCCCTGCTTCGGGTGAACGGAGTAAACGCCCCGCTTGCGAACTGCCACAAGGTCATCAAGCTCGTCGCACGGTCCGATGGCTCGGGGACGACCTACGTATACAAGGACTATCTGTCCAAGCGAAACCCCCAGTTCCACGTCTACAAGCAGCCGGCGAAGAATCTCGACTGGCCGGCCGGCGAGCTCGCAGGGCGTCCGATCCTGCGTGCAAGTGGCAACACCGGCGTGGCCTCGCTCATCAAGGTGACCGACGGCGCGTTCGGGTACGTAGAGTTCTCGACCGCCAAGAAGGTCGGGATCCACTGGGCGCTGGCGGAGAACGCGGCGCAGGCGTTCGTCGCTCCGAGCCCGGCAACGTTCAGCGCCGCCGGCTCGGCGATCAGCGTCCCGCCCGCCACGCTGACGCCCGGGTGGGACACCGTCACCATCACCGACGGTCCCACCGGCTATCCGATCAGCTCGCTGACCTATGCGCTCGTCTACAACAACCTGAAGATGGCGCATCCGTGGATGACTCTGCCGCAGGCGCAGACGTTGGTGAACTACCTCGCGTCGGCCCTCGACACGACCCAGGGGCAGGCTCGGCTCGTGGGTGCGGGGTACGCGAAGCTGCCGACACATGTACAGACCGTCGCCCAAAACGGTCTGAAGACCCTTCTCTACACGCCGTAGAGAAG
>JBKKBZ010000079.1:0-30164 GCA_046713235.1 Actinomycetota bacterium
GCGGGTCGCCACGTCGTTGATCGCGGCGCCGGAATCGAGCACCTCACGCACGGCCAGATACCGCTGCTCAACCATCGACAACTCCTGAAGCATGGGCTCCCCCTTGACTCGGCTGAGCCGAAGTCAAGATCAGGAAGCGGTCGCGAGTGGAGAGGGTGGGACACAGGTACCGGAGCCAGTGTCGCCAAGGAGCCGAATCCGGGTCGCAGAGTGGGGCACAGGTGGCGGAGCCGATGTGGGACAGAGGTACCGAACTTTCAAAGCCTCTGACCTGCGGTTTCGCAACGAGGAAGCAAGCGACCGGCGCTCTCGCTCTTCCCGTTGTTGCTCGTTCTTTCCTGCTGTTTCCCGTTGAGTCTAGCTCGTCGCGGGACAAAAATGGGACAAGAATTTCGTACCGGGGGAAGCCCCGAACTCGGGGATTGACGCACGGCCTTCCCATGGGCTAGCAGTTGCTAGCGTATGGAACGGCCAGCGGACGCATCTTGCTTGATCTACCTAGCGAAAGCCGATGCATTCAATGCCTTGGTGCCGAACTTCGGCGCTCTTCTTGCACCTCCGGATGTGTGGTTCGAGGCGGTGGAGGAAGGCGAGCGAATCGGCGCGCCTGAGGTAACCCTAATACGCAAGGCTCACGATCAAGGGATCGTTCGCCAGGTCGCCCTCAAAGCCGCGGAGGCAAAGCAAGCCAAAGGGCTCAGAGCGCGGGGTCTAGGCCGAGGAGAATCGGAAGTGCTCGTATTTGGAGTTCGAACGGGATCGGTCGTGATCGACGAAGGCAAGGGGTCGCGCGTCGCGCGCGAGCTAGGGCTTCAGGTGGTCTCCGTCCTGCAGATTCCGGTGATCCACTTCGGGAGCGGGCATGTGAGCCAAGGAGAGGCGATCGAATGGTCACGGCGACTCGCGGAAGTGATGAACGTCAAAGCAGAAGTACTCACGGCCATCGAGAGGAGGTTGACGCGATGACGACGGAGCGGAGCGAACAGTTGAATCTCAGACTCGAGGCCGACCTCGTGAAAGAGCTTGAGAGCGCGGCTAAAGAGGAGTCTTTGGACCGCGGCACAATGGTACGACGGCTGCTTCGCGATAGTTTGACGCGCCGACGACAGGATCGCGCAATCGCGGGGTACCAGACCGGCCGGTTGTCGCTGGGTCGGGCTGCGGAGGATGCCGGCCTGACGCACTGGGAGCTCATGGACGAACTGGAGATCCGGCAGATTAGTCATCCACTCAGGGCCGCAGACGTCGAGACAGGGTTCGGCCATGACGAGGGACACCGAACAACGATTGAATGGATGGGGAAAACTGTAACGACGCTTTCAGACATCCCCCCGGAAGTAGGGGCGATTCTCCTGGTCGGGATCGGTCCGATTCAGGAATCCATCGACGCAGGCCATTTTTATCAAGGCCGACTCGGTCAACGGCTGTGGCGGCGACTCGAGCGAGCTCATCTACTCGAGGACGCGATGCCGGGACGCGAGGATGACGCCTTTCATCGTTCGGGACATGGTCTCACGGATGTGATCAAACGCCCATTGGGTGAGGGTGAACGGCCCTCGCGGGATGAACTCGTGTACGGAAGCGAGCGTCTGCGGATGAATGTTCGAAACTGGAGACCGGGGCTGGTCATCTTTGTCTTCAAGACTGCTGCCGAAGCCGCGCTCGGACCGATCGTCGATCTGGGTCCAGGGCCGAAGTATGAAGATGCTCCGACCTTCGTCCTGCCGAGCCCGTATGCGAAGCGCGAAGAAGCCGACGCCCTGTATGAGGATCTCGTCGCGAACTACGAGAGCCGACTCCACTTGTTCAACACAAGGGGTTGAGCAATCGTGCGGATGGGCGGAGGGTGCTGACTTTGAGTCGTTCGGTTGAGGCGCAACGGTCTTGACAGCCCTACCGGACCTCGACTTCGCGCGCATTCGGCCGTACGGCCAACCAGCGTCTCGATCGAACGCCTTTGAGGAGCTCGCTTCGATCCTCATCGAGCGGGGCGTGGTTGAGTGGCCGGAGGGAAGGCCTTCTCGTTCGTTCCCGTTGATCTCGTTGACTCCAGTTCGTTGCCCCTCTTGCGGGGACGGAATGGGTACGTGTTTTCAAGGCCGCTCCACGGTCTGAACACCCGTGCAGGCGCGATATCGTGCGGGATGGTCGTTTCGAGAGATGAAGTCAAGGTGTTGGAACGAGAGCTGAGGGGGGGTCCAACGGATGCCACGCTCCTGGCTATCGATACGTGTCGACCTCGTTGAAGGTCGCGGGCTCCACATGTGGCCTCGGCCGGACCGCATGTTTGCGGCAGCGCGCACTCACACGTTCGTGGATCTCTCGACCGCGATCGATGACGCCTTCGCCCGATGGGACCGGTCACACATGCACGCGTTCGAGTTGCAGGATGGCACGAGGATCGGCTCGACCTCGCCGGAGCGGGACGAACCGGACGGCACGCTCGACAGCATGCGAGTACAGCTCAGCCGGCTCGCTTCAGGAGAACCATTCCTTTACGTGTTCGATTTCGGTGACGGTTGGACCCACCTCTGCAGAGTGGCGGATCAGAGCATCGATCCGCAGGAGACACTCGGCATCGTTCCTCGGAAGCCACTGCCTTATTTCGGATGGGGAGACATCCCCGATCAGTACGGGCGCCGCTGGGACGAGGATGACGGAGCAGGTGACCCTCCGCTCGATCCGGGCAAGACTGGCTTGCCGCCTTTCCGTCCACGGTGGGGGGATCCATCCCGTCCACGCCTCAGGCCCACAAGTTAACTTGCGCCTCGCCCCGCGACAAGGTACCTTGCTATGAGCACGCCTGAGCCGTTGATCACTCCGAGCGCCAGACGACACGCCGTTGAGGACGAAGACATGCAACACGCCTATCGGAACGCAACAGGCGCATGGGACCTCGACGAGGGTCTGGTCATGCTCGTCGGGCCCGACCGTTCTGGTGCGATGCTTGAGATCGGCGTCGTTCGCGCCGGCGACGGAACGCCGGTGATCGTCCACGCCATGAAAGCCCGACCGAAGTTCCAGAGGTGAGGAAAGATGCCGCGCAGCGTGAAGCAGATCATCGAACAGGCCGAGGAGCTCGCGCAACGCTTCGAGGATTTTGAGCCCGATCCTGCGGATCGAGCGCGCGCGAAGTCACTAGCCGCGGTTCATAGGGCCACCCTCGCCCGCGCGAAGGCCGAAGCCGCGCTTTCAAGGGCGGTTGAGAAGGCCCGAGCCGACGGCCATTCGTGGGCTGCGATCGGCGCGATGCTTGGCACGTCGGGTGAGGCCGCGCGTCAGCGGTACGGTGCTCAACAGGATCGGCGGCAAAGAGCGGTTTGACTCGGTGAGTGGATGAGAACCGCGGCCTGTCCATGATGTCCTACGACATCATCAGTCGGGAAGGGGGGATTTGAAACCCCTGCCGGTCACCTCCTCAAGTGCCTGGTAGAAGGGTCGCAGAGTCGTATGCGCAGGTCAACGGGGTTCGAGTATGAACCCGTTCGTCCCCACCCGGACCCCGGAAACGCTGTGAGATTGCACCGGGATTGCACCGGTCAGTTGAGGGACGCGTCCCAGCCGAAGTGTTGGGCGACCCGCTCGGCCGTTGATTCGGCCGGTTCCGCCCCGTCGACGGTCAGGGTGCCGAGCTTCCTCTTCTCTCGGGCTGCACGCTGCCGCGCCATGACCAGTAACGTGCGTCGAAGCTGTCTACAACGCTCCCGACCCGCGCCCAGATCTCGGTGCGGTCGCCGGCGCGCGCGTCCGCCCACATGGCCACGATCCGCCCGCCCGCGGCGTCGATACCGATGTAGTCGCCGACGTCGGCGTAGGCCGAATAGTCCGCGGGTTCCGACGATAGCTTGAGGGGCTCAGACCAGGTTGCGGCGTCGCTCGTGCGGACGACGTAGGTATCGCCTGTTGCTCCGGCAGGACCGAGCACCAGTTGCGCGGGGTCCGGGGTGACGCTCAAGAAAGCGATGTGGGCCTCCCCTCCGTCCGCGAACACGGCCGGCATCATCGCGTGATCGTCGCCCACGGTGATCTCGGTCGGGGCGGACCACGTCGCTCCCTCATCCGCCGAGGTCACCACCTTGATGGCGAAACGCTGCGTGAGCACGGAGTAGGCGGGCCACGCGACGAAGGAGGTACCGGTCGTGGGGTCGACGCTGATCGCTGGGAGGATCGCCCCGCCGATGAATGAGCCAGGCTTGAGGAGTTCCGGTTCCGTCCCGCACGTTCCCTCCAGATGGTGCGCCCACGTCTGTCCGCCGTCGGTTGAGCGTGCGATGACGATCGCGGCGAACGCGTCGCCTCCGGCGCGCGCGGGGAGTGCGCCGATCGCGGTGGCGCACGGCCCCTGGGGAAGCTCGACCGTGGACCAGAACGCGATCAGGATGGTTCCGTCGGGCGTGACGCGAGGCATCGCTCCCAGCGCGTAGCCGGACCAGACCCGATGCGGCTCCGACCATGTCTGGCCGGCGTCATCGGAAGTGGTCAAGAAGATCGAGATATCGCTGATCCCGGCGATCGCCGCCAGGCCGAACGGGTCGTCGAGCGACGAGCACGCCTGCGTGAGCAGCGTGTAGGCGAGGTAGAGCCGCCCGGTCGTTGGGTCGGTTGAGAGCCATTCCTTATCGGTTCCGGTGCAGATGTTGTTCTCGGTGTCGATGGTTTCGGCGACGGCGAGCGAGGGTAACTCCCAGGTCGCACCCGCATCGTGGGAGCGGTGCACGTAGATGCCGTCGGTACGCTCGTCGGGGAAGGTCGCCAGGCTGGCCAGGAACGCGGTCCCGTCCTGGCCGAAGGTGACAACGGGGTCGCGGCTGTAGGTCGCGACTTCTCCGGGGTCGTCGGTGTACTTCACGGGGCCGAGGTCGCTCCAGGTCTGTCCGCCATCGATCGATCTGTAGGTCCGGTTGGTTCCGTACTGGTTGGGGTCGAGGTTGAGCGTGCTCATGTCCATAGCGACGGCGAGCATCCGGTCGGGGCTCGCCGGGTCGATTGCAACGGACGGTTCCCGGACGCTCCGGAAAGGACCCGGAAACAACTCCGAGTCATCGCTGACCCGGACGTCGGTCGGCGACCAACTCGGCGTTCCAGAGGCGCCGACGCCTACCACAGACATCACAAGCACGACGGTGGCGCAGGCAAGGAAACCGAAGCGGCGGGTCTGGGAAGCCGTTCTCATGAAGGACGGGTTCTTCACCCGGACGCCAAACCCTCCCCAGCGACGCAAGGAGCTGCTCTCGCCGTGCCGAATCCCAGAGCCAGGATGGCAAGGCGCAGTCCCTCGGGCTAGCTGCGCTCGTTTCGATCTGCGAAGCATGTCCGGCACGACCGCAGTGGCGCGCGACGAGGAGCTTTTCGCAAGGCGTGGCCGAAGGCCAGCCTCGCGCAGTTCCTCCATCATCATAAGCATGACGAAAGGATAGGCCCTGTGCTTATGACGGGCAAGATACTAATCTCAGTCCTCGAAAACGCAGATCAGAGGCATTAGTGGGACCCGGCTACTGATGTCAAGGAGCCGAAGCCGGGTCGGATGGTGAGTCACAGGAGGCGGAGCCAAAGTGAGACAGAGGTGCCGAACTTTCACAGCTGACCTGCAACTTCTTTGGTCGGGAAGGGGGGACTTGAACCCCCGGCCTCCACGTCCCGAACGTGGCGCGCTACCAAGCTGCGCTACTTCCCGTGAATTCCTAATTATACGGCAGCCTATTGGGCATGAACATTCGCGGAAACTGAATGGAGATTATTCTGACTTGGGTGCCTGATTTGTCGCAAAGACGAAAAGTCGGCGTGGTACGATCGTCTCCCCTCAGTCGAAAAGCGGTTGGGTAGCAAGGCGGGGGCCCTACCTGGAGCGGGAGGAGCCGAGTGAAGCCTGAACTGCTCGACTGTCAGTGGTGCGGCAGCGCTCGATCGATCGAGTTCGGCCTCTGCCAGGTCTGCATGATGGAGTACACCACGCCCATGAAGATCATCCACTTGCCTGCTGGACGGCCCTCGGACGGCACGTCGATTCACACCGGGCCCGGCGTGCTTGACACTCCCGACATCGCGCCTCGCCGCGTGGAGATGGCCTCCGGCGACTGAGGACCACCAACACCTCTGAGGAACACCCTCCGCGGGTATCCTGACGCGCGATGCGGATCGCAGAGATCGCTCCCCCATGGTTCGCCGTCCCGCCGGCCGGTTACGGGGGGATCGAATGGGTGGTGTCTCTTCTTGCCGACGGCCTCGTCGAGCGCGGCCACGACGTCACGCTTTACGCCACCGGGGACAGCTCGACAAAAGCCGAATTGATCAGCGTCTTCGACGAGGCGCCGGGCGGCGCGGCGATCGGCGACGTGTACATGGATGTGCTGCACGCGGTCCGCGCGTATGTGGATGCCGATCGATTCGACCTCATCCACGACCATTCCGGCGTCATCGGTCCTGCGATCGGCAGCCAGTGCCGTGTCCCCGTCGTGCATACGTTGCACGGCCCCTTCACCGACAAGGCTAAGGCCTACTACCGCATGCTCAGCGGCCGGCTCCGGTACGTCGCCATCAGCGAGGCCCAACGCGCGTTCTGCCCCGATCTCTCCTACGCCGCAACGATTCACAACGGTATCGACCTCACGCATTACCCCTATCGCGAGCGCAAGGAGGATTTCCTGCTGTTCCTCGGCCGTGTGAATCGCGAGAAGGGGCCCGAGCTGGCGGTTGACGTCGCCAAGCGTACCGGGCGCCACCTCGTGATGGCGATCAAGATGGCCGAGGAGCCGGAGCGTGAGTACTGGCGCGAGGTCGTGGAACCGCGCCTTACCGGCGATGAGGAAATCATCGGCGAGCTGACCGTAGAGAAGAAGGGCGATCTGCTCGCGCGGGCGGCAGCCGTGCTGTTCCCGATCCAGTGGCCGGAGCCTTTCGGTCTCGTGATGGCGGAGGCGATGGCGTGCGGCACTCCCGTGCTCGCATTCGCCAAAGGTGCTGCGCCGGAGGTGATCGTCGACGGCGAGACCGGCTTCCTCGTCGACACGATCGACGAGATGTGCGATCGCGTCGGCCGACTCGACGAGATCTCGCCGGAGACGACTCGTGACCACGTTCAGCGCAACTTCTCGGCGGAAGTGATGGTGAGGCGCTACGAGCGCGTGTTCGCCGAGATTCTCTCGCCACCCCAATAGCGGCTCAGTAGGTGCAGACCTCCAGCCAGTTTCCGTCGGGATCGCTGAACCCGAACCACCCGGTTCGCTCCTGGGACTCGATCGGGGTCACGTCCACGCTGCGATTCTCGAGCAGCTCATGGGCGCGCTCGAGGTCTTCCACGAAGAAGATCGGATATGAACCGGTCTTCGGCGGCGGAGGTGGCGCGTCGCCGGCGCCGCGCTCCCACAGCGTGATGCTGGCGTCGCCTCCGGTCTCCATCACGACGAGCCGTTGCTCCTCGTCGAAGAAGTTCGGGCGGAGGTCGAGGACTTCCTCGTACCAGGCCTGCGCTGTGACGAGATCGCGGACCCGAACGATCACGGTGTCGATCTTTTCGAAAAGCATTCTGATCACGCTCCTTCCGGCGGAACGAGGTCGAGTACGCACGCCTCCGGCCGGCATGCGAATCGATACGGGGAATACATCGACGTGCCGAGGCCGGCCGAGACGTGGAGCCACGCGTCCCCGAGGCGATGCAGGCCACGCGCCATCCGTCGGGGCAGTCCCCGCGTGTTCGTGACGATCGCCCCGTAGCCGGGAATGCGCAACTGGCCGCCGTGCGTGTGCCCGCTAAGGATGAGGTCGTAGCCCATGGCGGCGAGCTCCCGGGCGACGTCGGGGGAGTGCGCAACGGCGAGACGGAACCCCGGTTGTGTTCGGGGAGTCGCCACATCCAGGTCGTGGCGCCCGATGTGTGGGTCGTCGAAACCCACGACGTCCATGCCGTCTACGCTGGTTGTTCGATTCGCGATCAGCTCCCATCCCCGATCCTGCAGCCCCGCGACGAGATCGGGCCACGGGTTCAGCTCCGACTTCATGCGCACCCCGGACGGGCCCATCAGGTAGCGGAGGGGATTCTTCGGCACCGGCGAGTAGTAGTCGTTCGACCCCAGCACGAACAGCGACGCGAGGCGTCCTCGAAGCGGGGCGACGGCGTCGAGCGTAGACGGGACGGCGTGCCGGTCACCCAGAAAGTCACCGGTCGAGACCACGAGATCGGGTTGCATCTGCGCGCACCGGGCAAGAAAACGCGCCTTCTTTCGATGCGGAGCGCGGAAATGCAGGTCGGAGATGTGCAGGATGCGCAGCGGCTTGGACCCGGCCGGCAAGCACGGCACGCGGTGTCGCCGCAGCACGAACCAGCGCCGTTCGATCAGCGACGCGTACGCAACAAGCAAGCCGGCCCCGAGGAGGCCGGCCAGGATCCACGCCATCGGTCGGGTATCGTAGCACCCGCTCACGGAGGGGCTATCACGGGAGCGGCACATGAGCGAGGCAGGCATGCGAAACCGGATCGGCGACGAGATGCGAGCGGCGATGAAGGAGCGCGACCAGGTTCGCGTCGCCACGCTAAGGATGCTCATGACGGCGATAAAGAACACCGAGGTCGAGCGTCTTCACGAGCTATCCGATGAGGAAGTGGTCGAGGTCGTGGGGCGCGAGGCGAAGCGACGGCGGGAAGCGATCGATGCCTATGGCGCGGCCGGGAGATCGGACCTCGTCGAGCGGGAGACCGCCGAGCTACGCGTTCTCGAGGGTTACCTTCCCGCGCAACTCGATAGCGGCGAGCTGGCGGCTCTGGTCGACGAGGCGATTGCGGATACCGGAGCAACATCGCCCAAGCAGATGGGCGAGGTCATGAAGGCGATCATGCCGAAGGTCAAGGGCCGCGCCGACGGCTCGGCGGTTTCGGCGATGGTGCGCGAGAAACTGAACGGCTGAGCCTCAGGGGTCGTTGGTCTTCGGGGATGACGTTGCCGACGGCTTGGGGCGCGGCGACGGAGAGGGCGACGGAGAGGGCGACGGCGACGGCGAGGGCGATGGGCTCGGCGGAGGTGGAGGTGGAGGGGCCGGCTCGCTTCCGTCGGAAACCTTGAGAGTCACGAGCGATCCCTCGAACGCCTCGGCATCGGCAGCCGGCGCCTGCTCGACGACGGTGTCCTTGGGCTGCGAGGAGCGCAACGGCTCTACCTTGATGGTGAATCCGGCTGCCTCCAGCACCCTTCGGGCCTCCTCCACCGTCTTGCCGGACACGTCTGGAACCTTGGCCTTGGGCACCTCGGGCGGCTTGGCAAAGTCTTGCTCGGGCAATCCTTCGCTAGCGACGAGCATGAACCGTTTCCAGATCTCCGCCGGCAGGCTTCCACCGAACACCTTGTCGAGCCCGTGAATCCCGCGCAGCTTCTGTTTGGTGCTGTCCTTGAAGCCGAGCCACACGATCGTCGAATGTTGCTTGGTGAATCCGCCGAACCAGGAGTCGGTGTACTCGTCGGTCGTTCCCGTCTTCCCGCCGGCCGGCCGGCCGATGTCGGCACGCTTTCCGGTCCCGTCCGAGATCACACCCTTCATGATGTCCGCCGCCGTCGCCGCGATCGATCCGTCCACCACCCGCTCGCACACCGACTCGCCGTTGAACAGAGCCTTGCCCTTGGCGTCGAGGACGCGGGTGATCCCGTAGGGGGTGCACCGCACTCCGTCGTTGGCGATCGTCGCGTACGCGGATGCGAGGTCGTGGGGAGAAACGCCTTGGGTGCCCAGCGCAATCGACAGCAGCGGCTTGATCCCCGGGACCCCGAGCCTTCTCGCCATGTCGGCGACGGCCTTCGGGCCGATCTTCTGGGTCAGCTGCACGTAGTACGAGTTCACCGACAGCTCCGTGGCCTTACGAAGATCCATATACCCCTCCCCGCGTTCCGAGTAATTCGCAGGCGCGTAGGGCTTCCCGGTGCCGGGGTCGATGACGGGGTTCCCGGAAGCGTCCTTGAGCTCGAGCGGAGACGGAGTGTCGAAGACGTGTGTGGGCGGCACGCCGGCGTCGAGGGCGGCGAGAAGGACGATGGGCTTGAAGGTGCTTCCGGGTTGCCGATTGCGCTCCACGGCCTGGTTGAACTGCTCGCGAAGGAAGTCGCGGCCCCCAACCATCGAACGCACGGCTCCGGTGGACGGCTCAACCGAAACCACGGCGGCCGAGGGGTCGCCGGGGAGGTTCAGCACGTCGGCCACCGCCTTTTCGGCGGCGGTTTGGAGCCTGAGGTCCAGCGTCGTCTCTATCCGCAGGCCGCCCTGCCGCAGCACGAGATCGCGCTCCTTTTCGTTCCGGCCGTACCGTGAGTCGCTCAGGATCTGCTTGCCGACGAAATCGACGAAGTACGGAACCCGCGGCGGCTTGAGCGGGTGCGCCTCGGCTCCTAGTGGCAGGCGATCCGCAGCATCGGCGTCCTTTTGCGGGATCTTGTCGAGCGCGACGAGCCGCTTCAGCACGAGGCTCCGCCTGCTCTTGGCAGCGGAAGGGTTGTCGATCGGATCGAAGTCCTCCGGCGCGCTGATGATCCCCGCCAGCAGTGCAACCTCGTGCAACGTGAGATCTCGTATCGCTTTTCCAAAGTAGAACTCGGCCGCGGTCCCGATGCCGTACACCGCATTTCCGAAGTACGTCTCGTTCAAGTACAGCTCTAGGATCCGCCGCTTGGACACCGATTGTTCGAGCGCCCGCGCAAGCTGGGCTTCACGAACCTTGCGCTCCAGCGACCGCTCGTTTCCGACCAGAAGGTTCTTCACCAACTGTTGGGTGATGGTGGATCCGCCCTGGCGGACATCTCCGGCGCGCGTGTTCGCAAAGAAGGCACGGAAGATGCTCGCGGCGTCCACACCGCGGTGCTCGTAGAAGCGTGCGTCTTCGACGGCCAGGACGGCCTCCTGGGCGATGGCGGGGATTTCGGCGAGTGACACGATCTTGCGATTCTCGTCGCCGGCGATCTCGGCGATCACCGATCCGTCCCGAGCGAGCACGACCGATCGCTGGGCGATCTCGGGGAGGACGATGCGCTCGAGCGGCGGTGCCGGTCCGATGCGGTCGCGCACGTCGTTGACCGCCAGCGACACGAGGCGGGTGCCGGGCAAGGACATGAGGGCCGCCGCGGTCGAGGCGATTCCCACGACGGCGACCAGCAGGGCCGCGTGATGGATATCCGCCCCCTTGGCGCGCGGCGGTGGATCGCCTTGCTCGAACGTCATGGATCGGCGGATGCCCGCGAAGGCCGCGGCTGCTGCGCGCCTTCTTCCGTTCATGGTTCGCTCCGGTCGGCCCATGGGAGCCCTCAGGTTACCCGTCGAAAGACGGGTCCTCGAACGGGTCTCAGGTGTTGCCGTCGAGAGCGCCGAAAAGAGAGCGAAGTGAAGGGATGTCGTGCACGTCTTGGATCAGATCGGGGACGCGCCATACCGGGGTCATCGGCAGGTCTCCGAGCGCTGAACGAATTGCCTCGTCCTCCCGCGTGGCTGCATTGCGCCAATCGCCGTACAGTCCGAGGACGGTGCGGAACAGGTCGTCTTCCACCTCCGGCGTCGGCTCCAGCTCGGGCAACGACTCGATCGCATGGGACCTGTTGATCACAACTCCGCCCAGCGGTATGTGCTCGCGTGCGAGGCGGTCGATGAAGTAGCGCGCCTCGCGCAGAGATTCGCCCTGTGGAGAGGCCACGACCACGAACGCGGTTCGCCGGGCCGCCAGCAGGTCTCGGACCCGCTTGGCCCGTTCCTTGAAGGTCCCGTACATCCCTTCGAAGAGCTGGAAGAAGGTCGCGACGTCGCCGATAAGCTCGCTGCCGGTAATTTTCGTTGCGGCTCGTAGAAAGGCTTGCGCGCCCATGTTGAACAGCTTGAACGTACCCCGCCCCGCCTGGAACGTCGGCAACAGGAAGAAACGCAGGAAGCGTCCCTCGAGAAAATCGGTGACCTTTCGCGGCGCGTCGAGAAAGTCGAGCGCCGATCGGGTCGGTGGAGTGTCGATGACGATGAGCTCCCACCGGCCCTCCTCATGGAGCTCGTAGAGCTTCTCCATGGCCATGTATTCCTGGGTGCCGGCCAGCGTCGACGAGATGTGCTCGTAGAAAGGATTGGCGAGAATCGTCTTCGCCCTGTCCGGCGTCGCCACCTCGAGAATCATGTGATCGAACGTGCTCTTCATGTCGAGCATCATGGCCGACAGCTCGCCGCGTGGCTTCCGGCTTCGGAATGCCCTTGCAGGAACGACCGTGGGCTCGTTGCCCAGCTCGTCGAGCCCCAAGGATTGCGCAAGTCGCCGCGCAGGGTCGATCGTGCACACGATGGTCCGGCGACCCATCTCTGCGGCGCGCACGGCGATGGCGGCCGACAGCGTGGTCTTTCCGACGCCGCCGGATCCGGTGCACACGATGATATGCCGGCCGGCGATGAGGTCTTCGAAGGCGCCGTTGATCATCCGAGGGCTCCCTGATCGATGAGCGCTCCGGCCAACGTCGCAACGGCTTCGGGTCCGGCGACCGGATCCAAAAGCGCCGGCAATGAGACCATCGGGGGGCCCAGCGACCGCTTCATGGACGAGATCACTCTGCGTTGGTCGCGCTCGCGGCGCGCTTGTGCTCCGGCCAGGCCCGAGAGCACCTCGATCGTCGAAGTGGCGAGCGCCACTCCGGCGCGTCCGGCCGCGGCCGTCACGGTCGCCCGCGCATCGGACACGAGCGCGCGCTCCTCTGCCGACGAGAATTTGTCGGGCTCGACGCGGTTGATGACGATCGGTCCGAGGGCCACTCCCATGCGCTCGAGCTTGCCCGCTGCCTGCTCGGTCTCGCGCGCAGACATGTCCTCGGCGAGCGTCACCAGCACGACACGGCACCGGGCCGGATCGGTGACCATGTCCAGCACTCCTTGCGCCTGTTGCCGAATCGGCCCCGCGCGCACCAGATCCGCAACCGCCCGCGGGGCATCCAGGAAACGCGGAAGGCGTCCGGTGGGCGGAGCATCGACGACGATCAGATCGAACGCGTAGGACTCGCGGGCCCTGCGCCGCTCCGCCTCTTTCACCTTGCCGATAAGCAGGATGTCGCGGAGTCCCGGCGCAACGTTCGTCGCGAACTCGACCGCCTTGGTCCCGGCAAGGGCCCGGCCGATGCGCTTGATGCCGTAAAAGAGATAGAGGTACTCGACCAGGGCTTCATCGGGAACGACCGACTCGGCCCGCAGATTCGGCAGCACCTCACGCTCCTGGTAACCGAGCGAAGCCACGCCGAACAGCGGGGCGATGGCGTTCCGGCCTTCCACCTCCAGGAGCAGGACCCTGCGGCCCGATGCCGCCGCGGCTCTTGCGACGGCTGCGGCAACGACCGTCTTTCCCACGCCTCCCTTACCGGAGACGATGACGGCGCGCGCAGACGTCAGGGAGGGGTTCATGAAGTGGTGATCACTATAATGCGCGTCCGTGCGCCCCCGTATCCTCCTCCTGATGCTCTGCGCCCTGCTGGCGCCGGGCACGACGGCCGCCGCTCAGGACCGGCGGCCGGCCGTCGATATCGTCCAGGTTTCTGGTGTGCTCGATCCCACGCTCGTCGAGTACATCGGCAATCAGATCGCCGCGGCCAACCGCGCCGGTGCGCATTTGATCGTCATCGAGCTCGACTCCGCCGGTGCGCTGGACGTACCGATGCTCGGCCTCGTGAATCGCGTCGTCGCCTCTCGTGTTCCCGTTGCGGTCTGGGTCGGGCCGCGGAGAGCCCGGGCGGAGTCGGGAGCCGCCCTGTTGCTCGCGGCGGCGTCTGCGCCGGGCATGGCTACCACCGCCACGATCGGCCCCATCCATCCTGCAGACCTGACGGTGGCACCGTACTCGGCCGAAGGCCGCGCGTTGCGCGAGCAAACAGAGGCGCTCGTGGCATCGTTCCGTGACCGAGACGACGCCTCGCAATACATGTCTCGCCGGCTGGATTTCGAAGGTGCGACGCAGTCCGGCGCTCTTCGGTTCGCCACGCGAACGCTCGCCGAGTTCCTCGAGAAGCTCGACGGTCAGACCGTTCGCGCAGGCGGTGGCGACGTGACCTTGCGCCTGAAGACGAGCGAGGTGGTCATTCGCTTTCACAAACCCGGACCGATTCGGCGCATGCTTCACGTCCTGACCAACGCAACCCTCGTGTATCTGTTGTTGCTGTTCGGCGCCGGGCTGATCGTCTTCGAGCTGTTCCAGCCGGGATTCGGCGTCGCCGGAGTCACCGGCGGTTTGCTGCTCGTCGGCGGGGTCTACGGCATGCTCGTCTTGCCGGTGGCGTGGTGGGCGGCCGCGCTGGTCGTGCTCGGACTCGGACTTCTCACCATCGACGTTGCTATTCACGGGTTGGGAATCCCGACGGCGGCCGGCACGGCTCTGCTCCTGGTTGGGTCCCTGAATCTCTTTACGGCCGAGACGCTGCGCCCGGGGGCGTGGATAGTTCTGGTTACCGTCGGCGGGGCTCTCGTTTTCTTCATCCCCGTGATGACGGTAGTTCTGCGTGCGCGCCGGCCGATCGGCCGGGAGGCGACACGGGCGCTGCTTGGGTTCGATGGGGAGGTGCGCAGCGTCCTCAATCCGGAGGGGTTCGTCTGGGTAGAGGGCTCCCTGTGGCGCGCCCGGTCGGAGGATGGCAGCAAGATGCGGGTAGGGGAGCCGGTCATGGTCATCGGGGTGGAGGGGGATGTGCTCGAGGTGAAAAGGTCGGTCCCCGGACCCTGAGGCCGGGCTGGGGACTGTTCAGATCCTGCCCGGAGGCTTAAGATTCCCTTACCGGTACTCGGCGGAACGCCGGGCCCGGCCGGAACGTCGTATCGTTTGGAGCACGGCCCCTACGCAGAGGGAGCAGATGGCCGTGAATGAGGATCTGTTCGGCGCGGAGATGGAGATCCGCGCGCCTTGGGACCTCGAGGAGGGCTGGCAGCAGGGGGCTCGCTGCCGGGGCGCGGACGCCAACTTGTTCTTCTCGCCGACCTATCTCGAGAAGCGCGACGACCGAGACAGCCGCGAATCACGAGCCAAAGCCATCTGCGCCGAGTGTGCCGTGCGGCGAGATTGCCTCGACTTCGCTCTCGGCACCAAGGAACCTTTTGGGATCTGGGGCGGGTTCAACGAGTTCGAGCGGCGCGCGATTCTGGCGAAGCGCGTCGGCTGATTCGCACCCGCCCCAACCTCCCCCGATTTCTCCCCCCTCGCCCGCCTGACTAGGCTGCGTCCTCGTTCGCAGCCGAAAGGAGCCGACATGGCCAATTGGGAGTACGCCTCCGTGCCGTTGATCCCCCATGCGATCGCAGAGATTCTGAACAACTGGGGCGAGGAGGGGTGGGAGCTGGTGCAGGTCTACAACCCGTCCGACGTTCCGGGAACAGTCGCCGTGTTCAAGCGCGAGAAGTCATGACGTCGCCCGAGGATCGCCTCTCGGCGTTGGGACTCACTCTTCCCGAAGCCCCTCCACCGGTGGCGTCCTACGTTCCCTCTGTGACATCAGGAAGACTCGTGTTCGTGAGCGGTCAGATTCCCCTCCGCGACGGCGAGCTTCCTCGGACCGGTCTGGTCGGCAGGGATGTCGGTCTCGATGAGGCTATCGAGGAGGCGCGCTACGCGGCGCTGAACGTCATCGCGCAACTGAAGGTGGCGGCACGGAACCTCGAGCGCGTGCGGCGCATCGTGAAGGTGACGGTTTATGTGGCGTCGTCGGATGGTTTCCGGGGACAGCCGCTCGTGGCCAACGGAGCCAGCGATCTTTTCGTGGAGGCGTTCGGGGAGGGCGGACGGCATGCACGTGCCGCCGTGGGAGTTGCGGAGCTTCCCCTCGGTGCCCCCGTCGAGGTCGATGCGATAGCCGAACTCGACACCGGGGAATGATTCGGGCCATTTACAGGCATCAGCGCAGCGAGCGGGTGTCGCCTTGGCGGCGAGTGACGCCGGTTGCGTCGAAGTGCTCGAGGAGTGGGATCGCGTACTTGCGGCTCGTTCCGAGAACCTGACGCAGCTGCGACGTGGTGGCCGGGCCCTCGGCATCGATCGCCCCTGCGACGGCGGCTCGGGCGCCGGCCATCGACGAGGCGGCGAACACGAGGTCGTCGGCGACCTTCACGAGGTCGCCCGCGTCGAGCATCGCGCGGACGAGCGCCGCGCCGTGACGGCTTTCCAGCTCGCGCAGTGACGGGGGCGACAGCCCGGCGGCGTCGTCCAAGAGCGCGCGACGTCCTCGTTCTTGTTCTGGGGTGAGCCTGACCTGATGTGCCTCCAGGCGAACGAGCGGTCCGTCTGCGGCGAAACGATCCGGGAATTGACCGAGAACCTCTCCGAAGAGACGAGCATCGGCGAAGCCGGCGGCACGGCGAGCTTGGTCGCGCGGCATCCCACGAGCGAGCGGTTCGGAACCGTGGAACTCCGCGAGACTTCTATCGATCAGCGCCGCAGCGTCTTCGAGCCACTGCGGATCTGCGATGACTGTGCGCAAGCGGACGGCGCCGGGCGGATCGACGATGCCGAGGAGGACGGCTTCGTTCACGGAGATCCATCCGCGTTCCCGTAGCGTTTGCGAGGCGACACCGTGCTCGTCCCGGGCGCGAAGCGAGTCCAGGGCTCGCTCTCGCGAGGCGCGCACGGGATGGGCATCGAGGATCACCCCGCCGGCCACCGTCTCACGGCGGCCGGTGTCGCGCAGCACGAAGCGGTCTCCTTCGATCGCGACGACGGCGGTCTCGAGAGTGAGGCGGGCGAATGCCTGCTCGCCGGCTCGGAGCCGGCCGGTGTCGAGCAGCAACAACCTCGCGCCGGTCTCGGCAGATCCCACGTACGCCTTGTAGGCGCTGCCGGCCGTCACCGGATGATCGAGGGATCGGACGGCGCGTATGCGGACGCCGAGGCTCGTCGTGGGGAGCCATTGACCCGGCCGGACGACGGCATTGCCCCGGACGATCTCGTGCCGCTCGAGTCCCGCGAGGTTCAGCGCAACCCGGCTTCCCGGCTCCGCTGCATCCCGTGAACGGCGGTGGGTCTGAATGCCGCGCACCCGCGCGCGCGGGCCGCGAGGGAGGATCTCGATCTCGTCGTCGACGGCGATCGTCCCTCCGGTGAGCGTGCCGGTGACCACCGTGCCGGCGCCGGCAATGCTGAACGAGCGGTCGACGAAGAGCCGGGGGCGGCCGCCGTCGGCCGATGCCTGGGTTCGGTCTAGCAATGTGTCGATCGCGTCGCGTAACGCGTCGAGCCCCATGCCGGTGCGCGCCGATACCGGTACGACGGCCGCGCCGTGCAGGGCCGTGCCGTGCAGCCGTTCGCGGATGCTTTCTGTAACGATTTCCAAAGCGTCGGCGTCCACGGTGTCAGATTTCGTCAGCGCGACGATTCCGCCGCGCGCCCCCAGGAGGTCCAGGATCTGCAGGTGCTCTTCCGACTGCGGCATCCACCCTTCGTTGGCTGCGACGACGAAGATCGTTGCATCGATCGAGGCGACACCGGCCAGCATGTTGTGCACGAACCGCTCGTGGCCGGGAACATCCACGATTCCGATCTCCCGGCCGCCGGGCAGCGTCAGCCAGGCAAAACCGAGATCGATCGTCAGACCGCGTGCCTTCTCTTCTGCCAGGCGGTCCGGATCGATGCCGGTAAGAGCGGTGATGAGCGTGCTCTTGCCGTGGTCGACGTGGCCGGCGGTGCCCAGGACGTGCATCTAGCGCACGCGCGCAGTGCGGATCGCCGATGCCAGCGTGTCGTCGTCCTCGGGATCGACCGTCCGCAAATCGATCACGAGGGAGCCGCTCTCCACCCGGGCCATCACGGGAGGCTCTCCCGAACGCAACGACGACGCGAATGCCTCCGGCCCCGGATCGTCGAGAACCACGAGCATGGTCGGCAGTCCGTGGCCGGGAACCGACCCGCCGCCGGCGAGGCTTTCGCCGGGCATGGTGCGGGCTCCGATGCTCGCGGCGAGACGCTCGGCGCGGACGGCGATCTCCTCGACCGGAATTTCGAGCATGCGCCACACCGGCAGCGCGCTGCGGTCACCTCGCGCGTGAGCGGCCATCGTCGCTTCGAGTGCGGCAAGGGTGAGCTTGTCGGCTCGCAATGCCCGCGCCAGCGGGTGGCGCCGGCATGCCTCGACAAGGTCGGCCCGGCCGGCAAGAATTCCCGCCTGGGGACCGCCGAGCAGCTTGTCGCCGGAGAAGCACACGAGATCGGCTCCGTCTCGGAGAGCGGTTGCGGCATCCGGTTCTCCGGGAAGTGCGGGCTCCGGCTGCAAAAGTCCCGACCCGAGGTCGTACAGCAAGAAAATGCCGGCCTCGTGCGCGATCGCGGCCACGTCGGACAGTGCGGGGCTCTCGGTGAAACCTACCACCCGGAAATTCGAGGGATGGGCGACGAGCACGAGCGCGGTCTGCTCGCCGATCGCAGCGCGCACATCGGCGGATCGGGTACGGTTTGTCGTCCCTACCTCGCGGAGCACGGCGCCGGAGGCCTGCATCACCTCAGGCAGCCTGAATCCTCCGCCGATCTCGATTAGCTCGCCACGTGAGACGATGACGTCTCGTCCTCGCGCGAGCGCAGCGAGTGCGAGGACGAGAGCACCGGCGTTGTTGTTGACCACCAGCGCCGACTCCGATCCGGTGAGTGCGCACAGAAGGCGAGCCGCGAGGGGAGCCCGGACCGCGCGCACGCCGTCCTCCAGATCCATCTCGAGATTGACGGAGCCGGCTGCGCCGGCGACGGCGGCGACAGCTTCGGGCGACAAAGGCGCCCTGCCGAGGTTGGTGTGCAGAATGACTCCGGTTGCGTTGACGACGCGGCGAAGCCGGAGGCGGCGGACGGTCTCGGCTCGCTTCAGGACGTCCCGGCGCACGGCTTCTGGGTCGATGCTCTCTCCGCGCCGTGCACGGGTCCGGGCTTCATCGATCGCTTCGCGAGCGAGAACGCGAGCCAGCACGGGTCCGACGGTGCCGGCGAGACCGGCCGTGCGGATCAGCTCGTCGACCTGTGGCAGCGCGCGGAGCGTGCTCATTCTAGATCCGGCTCATCGAGCTCGGCGCGGCTCAGCCATCGGGTGAGAACGTCGGGAGTGACGGTCGCAACCTTCTCGTCGGCACGCTCGAGCTCTTGGACGAATGCATCTAGCTCTTCCTCGAGCTCCTCGCGCTGAGGCCGGGGGATGGCGAGCTCGTCTTGCACCGCCGAGCGAGCCGCATCGACGATCGCCCGGCGGCCGATCCTGATCATTGCCACGATGTCGTCGCGATCGACGATCTCGCCGGCGCGCTCGATGGTCGCCGCCCGAGCCTGATCGAGATAGGGTTGCGGCGGAGTTTCAGGATCACGGTACATCTCCAGGAATGCGCGCATCGCCCGTGTTGTGGCTGCCCGAACCGTGCGAAGCTGCTTTGCCGAGGCCGTCGCCACCGATGGAATCTCCCGTACGTAAGCCGACATCGAGGCATCGACCAGAATCTCGAGGTTTCTCTCGACGATGTCCACGATTCGTGCCCGCAGTGTGGCCATGCCACCCTCCGGCTCTAGAGACCCAGCGATCGTGCGATGAGGAGACGCTGGATCTCGCTGGTCCCTTCGACGATCCGCAGCATGCGAACGAAGCGGTAGATGCGCTCGACCGGACCTTCGGTGAGATACCCCATCCCCCCGAAGATCTGGACCGCGCGATCGGCCACGCGGTTGACCATCTCGGTGTTGTAGAGCTTGACGATCGAGGACTCACGGATCGGTTGCTCACCCTGATCGCACAGCCAGGCCAGGTGATAGGTCATCCAGCGCGCTGCTTCGATCTCTGCGACGGAGTCGGCGAGCATCCACTGGACGGCTTGATACTTTCCGATCGGCTTGCCGAAGGTCTTGCGGGACAGCGCGTACTCGGTGGAGATCTTCACGCAATAGTCGGCAATGCCGAGGCACATCGCCCCGATGTAGGAGCGGCCTGCATTGAGGAAACGCATGGCGGAATAGAAACCGAACCCCTCTTGTCCGACGATACTCGTGGCCGGTACCCGGCAGTCCTCGAAGATCAGCTCCGATTGATTGGTATCTCCCGCCATCGTGCGCTGCTTCTTGCCGACGCTGAAGCCGGGGGTTCCCTTCTCGACGATGAACGCGGTGATCCCTCCCTGCGCGCGTTTCTCTTGATCCGTGACGGCAAACACGAGGGCGAAGTCGGCTCGTTCGCCGTTCGTGATGAAGTGCTTGACGCCGTTGAGCACGAAGTGATCGCCATCGCGCACCGCTTTGGTGCGGATGGCCTGGGCGTCGGATCCGGCCTCCGGCTCGGTGAGCGCGAAGCACATAGTGGTTTCGGCCTTCACGAGCGGAATGAGATACCGCTTCTGCAATTCCGGGGTGCAATCGAGTAGCAGCGGTGTCGGAGCCTCGGGGTTCGGCGGCCCGAGCACGAACGTCGCGAAGCGCAGCCCGCTTCGCCCCGCCTCCTCGACGAGCAGGGTGGTGCCGAGGATCGACAGACCCCAGCCGCCCACGTCCTCGGGAAGGTGTGCGCCATAGAAGCCGATCTCGGCCGACTTCTTGCGCAGCGCGAAGCCAGCATCGCGCATCTCGTCGGTCCACTCGTCTTCCTGGAGTTGCCGTGCGAACCGCTCCTCGACCGGCCGCACTTCTCGCTCGAGGAAGGATCGGAGCGAGGTGCGGACCTCCTCCAGCTCCGGTGCCACTCTGAAGTCCACGGTGTCCTCCCGTTGCCCGCGCTCATGCTAGACGAGGGAGCGCGTGCGACGCTTGCGGCCTGCGACGCAGTCGCGAGGCATCTGCGACAATCGCAGCGTGACGGCCGACGAGAACGCCATTCCGCGCGCTGGTGACGCGCCCGATCCTCCGCGGGATTCGGCGACGGTCATTCTGGCGAGAGACGGCGGCCCGGGTCTCGAGATCTACATGCTCGAGCGCCACATTCGCTCCGATTTCGTCGGCGGCGCGATGGTGTTCCCGGGAGGCAAGGTCGACGATGCCGACTGCGCGCCGGAGGTCGCCGATCTCGTAGACGGCACGACTCCTGCGGAGGCAGCTCAATTGGTCGAGGCCCCCGACGGCCGCGGGCTCGGTTTTCATGTGGCGGCGATTCGGGAGACGTTCGAGGAGGCTGGGGTTCTGCTCGCACGCGCTGCCGGCGGCCGCCTCGTGGACGAGTCGCTCGCCGCGCAGTGGCGCCCGCCGCTGGTCGAGGGTCGCGAGACCCTCGTCGATCTTGCACGCCGCGAGCGGTTGCGCCTGGCCGCCGATCTCCTGCACTACTTCTCCCGCTGGATCACGCCGGAAGGATTGCACCGCCGTTACGACGCGCGGTTCTTCGTGGCCGAGATGCCGGCCGCGCAGACCGCCGCTCACGACGCCGTCGAGACGACGTCGGGGCTGTGGGTGCGCCCGCAAGAGGCCCTTGATCGCGCGCGCGCCGGCGAGTTGACGATCATCTTCCCGACGCGAAAGACCTTGGAAGAGCTGGCGGCGTTCCCCGGCGTGGAGGCGCTCGTGGACTCGACGCGCGGCAAGCACATCGAAGGAATCCTGCCGAAGGTCGTCACCGATCCGGAGGGACGGCCGGCCGTGGTTCTGCCGCACGACTCGCGCTACCACGCGCCGTGATCCGGTTGTCCGACCGGGTGCGGCTCGTGCGCGCGCCCAACCCCGGCCCGATGACGCTCGACGGCACGAACACCTACCTCATCGGCGACGGCGAGGATCTCTTGCTGGTCGATCCCGGCCCGGCCGGCGACGGACACCTGGATGCCGTGCGCGTCGCCGTTGCCGGTGCGCGCGTCGCCTGCGTGCTGCTGACCCACCATCATCCCGATCACGACGCCGGAGCGGCCGAGTTCGCGGACGCGTTCGACGCGCAAGTCCTCGCCTTCGCACCGCCGGCCGACGTGTTGGTGGCCGACGACGCGAGCGTGGGAGGCCACAGCGTCTTCGTGCGGGCGATCCATACGCCGGGTCACGCGAGCGACCATCTGTGCTTCTTCCTGGAGGAGGAGGATGCGCTGTTCAGCGGTGACCACGTGCTCGGCCGTGGTACCACGGCTATCGTCTGGCCGAACGGGGACATGGCGGCGTACATGGCGTCGCTCGAACGCGTGCGGGCGCTCGGTGCGAACACGATCCATCCGGGCCACGGCCCCGTCGTCGAGAATCCGGCCGCCGTGCTGGACGAGTACGTCGCCCACCGGCTGAGGCGAGAGGCGCAGATCGTTTCCGTGCTCACTGCCGGTCCGGCCACGCCGAAGGAGCTGGTCGCGCGGATCTATACCGACGTCGATCCGAAGCTGCACCGGGTTGCGGAGCTGAGCGTCCGCGCGCACCTGGCAAAGCTCGCACACGAACACCGGGCGGTAGCCGACGGCGACCGCTGGACGTTCCGGGGCTCAGGTTGACCGTTTGTTGCGCCCCGTTGCCGTATCAGTTGATGCGGGCGCGGAGGGACTCGGCGTTTGTGATCACGTACTGGCGGTCGCGCAGGACGATCCAGCCGCGCTCGGAAAAAGACGCCAGCGCTTTGTTGACGCTCTCCCTCGATGAGCCCACCATCTGGGCGATCTCCTCCTGCGTCAGCGGCACGTCGATGCGCGTTCCGTCCGGGTCCGGCACGCCGTTGCGCTCGGCCAGGTCGAGCAGGCGCTTGGCGACCCGTCCGGGCACGTCGAAGAAGATCACATCCTGCATGGCTTCGTCGGTCTCGCGCACCCGCACGGCGAGGATCTTCAGCAGCTCCCACGCCACGCGCGGATGACCTTCGACGTACTTGCGGAAGATGTCGTGTGGAAGCACGTGGACGACCACCGGATCCATCGCGCGAGCGTCGGCCGTTCGAACTCCTTCGTCGAACAGCGACAGCTCGCCGAAGATCTCGCCGGAATCCAGAATGACGAGCAGTGCCTCACGGCCGTCGGTCGACGGAACGGTGATCTTTATCTTTCCGCTCTCGACGAGATACAGGTGCCGTCCGGGCTCACCTTGCCGGAACAGGATCTCGCCGCGGTCGAACGCTCGCCGTATGAAGACCGAGGCTAGGTCGGCGCGCTCTTCGGGGCCGAGCGGAGCAAACAACGCTGTTTCGGCCAGAATCCTATCCAGGTTCACGAGCCGCTATCGTAGCCGCCGCCGGCGTCCGGAGGTTACCCGGCGAGGCCCGGCCGGATAGGCTGCGAGCGATGATTGGAAGGATCTTGGTCGGCACGGACGGCTCGGACTCGGCCGGAGCGGCCGTCGCCGTCGCTGCGCGTCTGGCTAAGGATCTCGGCGCCGAGCTGTTCGTTGCCCATGTCGTGCCGGCGCGAGCCGAAGGCCCGGATCTGCGCATCCGTGAGGAGCGAGCACCGGCTCGCGAGATAGGGAAGGGCATCCTCGCCGATGCGGCACGACGCTATTCCGAGGTGGGGGTGCACACGGCCCTCCGCGAGGGAAATGCCGCGGGCGAGCTTCTCGAAGCCGCAGATGAGTATCGGGTGGATTTGATCGTCGTCGGCAACCGGGGCATGCACGGCGCCCGCCGGTTCTTCGGGAGCGTGCCGAATAACATCTCCCACCATGCGACGTGCTCGGTTCTCGTCGCCGATACGACCTCGGGGAGCCGGGGAGGCCTTATGTATAAGAGAATTGTGATCGCAACCGACGGATCCCCGACGGCGGGGGTCGCCGCGCAGACAGGAGCGAGCCTGGCAGCGGCCGTCGGGGCGGAAGCCATCCTTCTGAGCGTCGGCGAGCCGGCGATCGTGGGACCGGTCCTCGCCGAGGCCGCCGAATCTCTCGCCTCGACCGGTGCTTCGCTGGTCACACGCGCCGTAGCCGGGGATCCGGCCGAAGCGATTTGCGAGGTGGCCGAGAGGGAAGGAGCCGATCTCGTCGTGGTCGGCAACAAGGGCATGACCGGGAGCAAGCGATTCCTCATGGGAAGCATTCCAAACCACGTGTCGCACAACGCGCCGTGCGACGTGCTCATCGTTCGGACGACGTAGATGCGACTCGGGTTCGTCGGGCTCGGACGCATGGGGTCAAACATGACCCGCCGGCTGGTGGAAGGCGGACACGAGGTGACGGCGTTCGATCACAACGCCACCGCGGTAGCTTCGGCGCAACAACACGGCGTCCGAATCGCAGAATCCCTCGACCGGCTGGCGGCGGGGCTCGCTGCCCCCCGCGTCGTTTGGTCGATGGTTCCCGCCGGTGCGCCGACTGAGGAAACGATCGCCTTGCTGCATGGTTCTCTCGAGCCCGGGGACGTCATCGTGGACGGCGGAAACTCCAATTACCGCGATACCATCCGCCGGTCCGAGGAGTGCGCGCAAGACGGTGTCACCCTCATCGACGCGGGGACCTCGGGAGGAATCTGGGGTTACGAGGCGGGGTTTTGCCTCATGGTCGGCGCCGATCCCGCGGCTTTCGCCCTGGTGGAGCCGGCGCTACGGACCCTCGCGCCGGAAGGGGGTTATGCCCGCGTGGGCCCGGCGGGGGCCGGCCACTTCGCCAAGATGGTGCACAACGGCATCGAGTACGGGATGCTCCAGGCCTACGGGGAAGGGTTCGATCTGCTCCACGCGTCGGAGTTCGGCTTCGACTTGCACGCCGTCGCCGGTCTCTGGGGGCGCGGGAGCGTCGTGCGCTCCTGGCTCCTGGAGCTTCTCGAGGGCGCACTCGCCGGAGACCCGGCCCTGGACGGCGTGAAGGGCTATGTCGAGGATTCCGGTGAAGGGCGGTGGGCACTTGCCGAGTCGATTGCTCGCGATGTGCCGGCTCCGGTGCTGGCGCTGTCGCTGTTCGCGAGGTTCGACTCCCGCCGCCAAGAGGCGTTCTCGGCCAAGGTGATCGCAGCGCTGCGCCGGGAGTTCGGCGGACATGCCGTGCGAGGGGATTGACGGATGGCGACCAGGATTGCGGATCCCTGCACGCTCGTGATCTTCGGAGCGTCCGGCGACCTCACCGCGCGCAAGCTCATGCCCGCGCTCTACGACCTGGCCGCTGCCAAGCTCTTGCCCGATCGGTTCGTCACCGTGGGATTCGCGCGCACCGAGTTGTCCGACGAGGAGTTCCGCAAACGCATGCGCCGCGCATGTGAGGACCATCGCACACGAGAATGCGTCACCGAGGTCTGGGATCGTTTTGCCCGTGGGATGCACTACGTCGCCGCCGGAGCTCAGAACGAGGAGTCCTACGGCGCGCTCGCGGAAACTCTTCAAAAGATCGAGACCGAATACGAGACCGGCGGGAACCGCCTCTTCTATCTCGCCATGCCTCCGGCCGCGTATCTCGAGGTGCTGGACCTGATCGGCAAGACCGGCCTTGCTCGTTCGCAGGGATGGACGCGCGTCGTCGTGGAGAAGCCGTTCGGCCGGGACCTCGCATCGGCGCGCGCGCTCGACGAGCGACTCCACGGGTGTTTCGACGAAAAGCAGATCTTTCGTATCGACCACTACCTCGGCAAGGAGACCGTTCAGAACCTGTTCGTTCTGCGCTTCGCGAACGGCATCATCGAACCGGTGTGGAACCGCCGGTACATCGACAACGTTCAGATTACGGTGGCGGAGTCACTCGGCGTCGAGCATCGTGCCGCGTACTACGACGCAATCGGGGCCATGCGCGACATGTTGCAAAATCACCTGCTGCAGCTCCTGACGCTGACCGCGATGGAGCCGCCGGTCGACTTCACCGACGACGTGATCCGAGACGAGAAGGTGAAGGTCCTGCACGCGCTTCGGCAAGGTGGGATCAAGGTTGTTCGCGGACAGTACGGTCCCGGATCCGTCGGCGGGGAGCGAGTTCCCGGCTACCGTCAAGAGGAAGACGTAGCATCGGACTCCACGACCGAGACGTTCGTGGCGGCGCGCTGCTTTGTGGAGAACTGGCGGTGGGCGGGCGTTCCGTTCTACCTGCGGAGCGGAAAGCGACTGCCGCTGCGCGCAAGCGAGGTCGTCATCGAGTTCAAGCAGGCTCCGTTTCTGCCGTTTCGCAAAACCGCGGTCGAGTCGCTCGAGCCGAACCGGTACGTGATCAACATTCAGCCGGACGAAGGCTCCGAGTTGTGGGTCAACACGAAGATCCCGGGCCCCGGGGAGTTGCGAATCGCGAACGTTCCCTTGACGTTCGACTACGAGTCGTTTTCCGGCGAGACCCCGGATGCCTACCAGAGGCTGTTGCTCGATGCGATGCTCGGCGACGCCACGCTCTTCACGCGCTCCGACGAGGTCATGCGCCAGTGGGAATTCGTGGATCCCCTGCTCGGATCGGAGCGGGAGCCGGAGCCATACGCGGCGGGGGCGTGGGGACCACCGGGTGCCGATAAGCTTCTGGCGCGAGACGGACGCGTCTGGCACGACCCGTCGATCGCAGACTGATTGCTCTCATGCCATCTCAGGCCGCCAAACCTCCCTCGCGGAAACCCGCGATGGTGCACGTCCTTCAGGACGCGACCGACCCCGCCCTCGTCGCGGCTTGCCTTTTGGGTGACGAAGCCGCCTGGAGGGAGCTGATCAGGCGGTATGGGGCGTATGTGTACGGCGTCGCGGCACGTGCGTACCGTCTTACCGGCGTCGCGGCAGACGAGGTCTTTCAAGATGCCTGCGTCCGCATCTACGACGGCCTCGCCGGATACACGGGCAGCGGGCCGTTGCGCGCCTGGGTCAGGCAGGTCACCTTGAGCGCCTGCCGGGAGCACTTTCGCCAGGCACAACGACGTCGCAATCTCGATGTCGTCGAGGAGGAGGCCGCTGCCGAGCTGCCGGGACTCGAGGAGGCGCTCGACGTGCGGGAGGCCGTCGCCGGCCTCGGAGAGCCGTGCCGGTCGACGATCGCGCTGTACTTCTGGGAGGACCTCACTCAGTCGGAGGTGGCCAAGCGGCTCGAGGTGCCGGAGGGAACGGTGGCCGCCCGGGTGAGCCGGTGCCTCCGGCGACTTCGGGGCAGGCTGCAAGAGTCGGGCGGGGATGGACCGTCTTGAGAGTGAGCGATGGACACACACTTCGAACCTGAGCGTCTCGCCGAGCTTGCTCTCGCCGCGGGGGGATCCGGGGAGGGCGGGCCGCATCTCGCCGCATGCCGGCAGTGCCGGGACGATCTGGAGGAATTCCGTCGCTTGGCCGCCCGGCTTCGCACGCTCCCGGAACCGCCACCGGCGCTCCGGGAGCGAGCCGGGGCCTTTTTCGCGAGGCGCAGGGCGCTCGATTTGCTGGTCGAACGGCTGCTCGGCGAGCCGGCTCTTCGCGCACGAGCGGCGCGCGATCCGGAGGCAGTCCTTCTGGAGGCCGGCCTGGAGGCCTCCCCCGAGCTGGTCGAAGCCATTCGGGACACGGAAAGGACCGAGCACCCTGCCGACCGTCGCCTCGCCGCGAAGACGCTCTGGCTCTAGCCTCCCGCCTTCGCGGCCGATAGCCTCTCGCAACACGGTGATCTCTCGACAACCGGATCCTCGCTGATGGCTGCCCCTGCCCGGGCCTTCACGCTCGATGATCTGCCGCGCGCGGTTCGGCGGAAGCGCCGGGCGAAGGAGAACGCCTGGGCGTCCATCGCCGACGCAATGAACCCGGGGTACTACCGGCCGAAGCCGGCAGCCGACCTCGAGGTTGTGGAGCTCCGGCACCGCTCCGGCGAGCAGTATCTGATGGTGAAGACTCCGCGCGGGCCCAACCCGCCTAACTATTCCCGGCTTCGCGGAGAGGACCGGTTCATCTTCGAGCTGATGGACGGAAAGCGAACGGTCAAGGACATCGTCGTCGCTTACTTCCAGCGATACGGGCAGTTCGCGCTGTCACGGGTGACCGCTCTCGTCGAGGAGCTCCGCCACGCTGGGTTCTTTGCAGAACCGTATCTGTCTGTCACCGACATGGTCGCCGAGGCGAAGCGCGGCCGGGGTTCCGCGATCGTCCGAAGACTCCGGCGGTTCGCCCGCGAAAAAAGGATCGAGTTCAAGCGTGCTCATCTTCTGACGGACTGGATCTACCGTCACGGCGGACGCTTTGCCTACACACCGCAGGCCAACGTCGTGTTTGCGATTCTGACCGTCACGGGGCTCGTGGCGTTCGTGGCACTGATGCGCGCCGACAAGTTCGCATTTTTCGGAGCCACGGCCGTGTCTATCCTCATTCTCTACCTAACCGATCTCGTCGCGACCTTCATTCATGAAGGCGGCCATGCGCTGACGACCCGCCACGTCGGCCGGCGTGTGAACTCGGCCGGCTTCATGCTCTATCTCGGCCTGCCGATGTTCTTTATCGACATCACCGATGTTTGGATGACCCAACGCAAGAAGCGAATGCTCTGCACTTCCGCCGGGCCCTATACGGGCTTCATCATCGGCGGAGCCGCGGCAATTGGGGCGCTCCTGCTTCCGCCGAGTGGGCTCTCGGCATTCCTCTTCCGGCTGTCCGTTCTCGAGTACTACTCGACGCTTCAGAACCTGATCCCATTCCTGCGCCTGGACGGTTTTTACATCATGCAGGACGCCATCGACACACAAAACCTGCGTGAACGGGCCTTTGCCTTCACGCGCTACGAGCTCTTCGGGCGGATGCGCTCACGCCGGGCGCTGAGCCGCGAGGAGAAGGGGCTGGCCGTGTACGGGATCATCGCGACTCTCTTCGCTGCTGCAGCGGTCTTTGTCTCGTTCATCTTCTGGCGCAGGATCTTCCGCAAGCCGGTGCTGGCCGCCTGGCACCAGGGAGGACTCGTGCGCTGGCTCACCGTGGGGCTCATCATCCTCGTGCTCCTTCCGGTGTTTCGTGCGCTCTTTCGCCTCGCCCGTGAGGGCATTCGTCGCCTGCGGTTCTTGGCGCGCCGTCTGCGATACGTCGCTCAGCGTCGTTGGAGAAACGAGGCGGCGGATCTCTTCGCCGCGTTGCCGTTGCTGTCGGATCTCGACGATCAGGCGCGCAGGGAGATCGCAAGCCGGGCGTCGCTGCGCCGCGTAACAGCCGGGCGAAGCGTCGTCGTTCAGGGCGAGCCGGGGACCGAGCTCTTTCTCGTTCGGTCGGGCCGGCTGGAGATCGTGCGCGTGGGACCTGGGGGAGAGACGCCCGTCGGAACGCTGCATCGCGGTCAACTGTTCGGAGAGATTGCGCTGTTGACCGCCGGTCCTCGGGCCGCCACGGTCCGCACCACCGAGCCATCGGAGCTCTTCGTGCTCGACAAGGGAACGTTCGATCGCCTTCTCGCCGAGCGAGTCGACGTTGCGCCGGTGCGCGAGGCTCTTCTCTCCGTCGAAGCGATTCGCGCGCTGGGTCCGTTCGCGCACCTAGACGAGCAGGATGCGGCGCTCATCGCAGGTCATGCGACTTGGGAGAACTACCCGCCTAAGACCGCAATCGTGCGCCAGGGACGGGAAGGCGACGCGTTCTACGTCCTGGCGTCTGGGCAAGTGGAGGTGATCGAAGATCGGCGCAAGGTAAGAACGATGGGGCCCGGCGCATTCTTCGGCGAGGTTGCGTTGCTGCTGGACATCCCCCGTACGGCGACGGTGCGGAGCATCACTCCCGTTAGACTGCTCAGGCTCGATCGAGACGGATTCGAACAGGTTGTCTCCCGGGCATTCCGGCGCGGTAGACTTGTGCCCGCCGTCGACCTCAAGCGCGAATGGGAGCATTGACCTAGTGGACTGTTGGCATTGCCGAAAGACGGCGCTGGGGACGTGCCGTTTTTGCGGCCGGGGGGTGTGCGAGGATCATACGAAGGTGCATCCTTACATCCTTGATCTGTTCCGCTCCAGCACCGGGAAGACGATGAAGGTCTTGGTCGTGGAGGACGCCCTGCACTGTGGGATTTGCACCCCTCGGCCCGACCCCATCGAGATCCCGGAGCTGGGATAGGCAAGGGAAGGGGCCTTCAGGTCCGTCTTTGAGATAGGAAGCAGACCAGGAACTTTAGGAGGTGGGCCCAGTGTCCAAGACCGCAGTGAAGATCGTCATCGACCGGCTTTCCAGGGACTCGGGGTTTAGGCGGCAACTCGCGGCCGACCCGATCACGGCGCTGGGGACCTACGAGCTGACGGCGGCGGAGACCGCCGGACTCGTTGCAATCTCTCTCGAGGAGCTTGAATCCTTCGCCTCTACGATGGATACGCGGCTGCCCGGTGACCGCGTCGCCGCCAAGGTGACCGCCGGAAAGACGCTGGCCGGAAAGACGCTGGCCGGAAAGACGCTGGCGGGCAAGACGCTGCCCGGAAAGACGCTGGCCGGAAAGCCGCTGGCCGGAAAGACGC
>JBKKBZ010000080.1:0-4243 GCA_046713235.1 Actinomycetota bacterium
CGCGAGGATCGGGATGGTCGCCTTGCCGAACGGCACCATCCGAATCGACGCCCGCATCGCCTCGTGGATCTCGTCGTAGGAGAAGAACAGGTCGATCGGGGTCGAGTCCCACCGGGCTCGAATCTGCCCCGCACGAACAGCGTCCTCGGGGGGAATGGTGTCGACACCAATGCGGCGCAGGGCCGAAGCGACTGAGGCGTAGCGGTCGGTCGCCACGAACACGTTGACATCGATGTCCACCGTCGCCCGCGGCACCGCGTAGTAGGCCAGGGCGAGCGCTCCGCCGAAGGCGTGCGGAATGCGTGAGCGGGACAGCGTCCGGTCCACACGCTCGACCTTGTCGGCGAGACCTATGCCGGCCATCAGTCGCCGGTCCGGAAGCGAGCCAGCCTCGGGAACTCGAGCGGGCCCGCGCGAGGTCTCGGGAGCCGGTCCGCGAGGCCCAACAGATCCACCAGCGCCGCGGCTCGCTCCTCCGGCGTTGCCCCGATCCACTCGGCCAGAGACTCATCGACCGGACGGATCTGGGAGGCGTCGAGCCGGTCTCTGAGAAGCCTGCGGAGCCCTGGGCGCACCCGCTCGCCGCAAGCGATGCCGCGAATCAGCGAGGTCGCGATCGCGTCGCCGGGTGCCGGCTCGAAGGGGACGCCGGCACGTCGTGCTGCCCGAAGGAGCCGATTGGGGTCGAAGTGGGTCTGGGCGGCGCCGGCGGCCCGCTCGATCACCTTTGGCGACAGAGCCCGGAACGTCGCAAGCGTACGCGACCTTGGTCCGGCGCCCGTCGCGTAGGACTCACGGATCTCCCAGCGACCTAGAGGCCGTCGAACCACGTACGCCATAGTGGGTAGATGATACCACTATAATTTTAGAGCTACTAGTCCAGGTCGCCGTGTTCGATGCGCTTGAGACGGCGCTCGCGCACCAGCTCGCTCGACTCAACCAGCGAATGCAGCGCCTCCGGCTCGTTTAGCGCCTCCGCGAGCACACCGGTTAGGTCCCGCTGGGAGATGATCCCGACGACCTTGGTTCCCTCGACCACCGGCAAGTGCCGGATCCACTTCGACGCCATCAGCGCCGCCGCCTCGCGCAGCGATGTGTGTGGCTCGATCGTGATCACCTCGGTCGTCATGACGTCTTTCAGCGGCGTCTCGCGCGGATCGAGCCCGCGCGCCACGGCCTTGAGCAAGTCCCGCTCCGTGACGATTCCCAGCAGGCGTTCCCCGTCCATCACCAGCAGGGATCCGGTCTGCTGCTCGTGCATGCGCCGCGCTGCCTCTGCGAGGGTGTCCGTGGCGGCATCGGTCACGGCGGCGCTCGTCATGATCTCCGAGATTCTCATCACTCTGAGGTCCTCTGGTCGATCGACACGTAGGTCTGGCGGCCCGGGCCGATGTAGTCGCTCTCCGGCCTGATCAGGCGGTTGTCGGCGAATTGCTCGCGTACGTGCGCAGTCCACCCCGAGACCCGCGACATTGCAAACACCGGCGTGAAGAGGTCGGTCGGGATGCCGAGCGCGTGGTACACGCTGGCCGCGAAGAAGTCCACGTTCGGGTAAAGGCCCTTCTCCTCCTTGACAACCTGCTCGACTCGGAGGCTCATCTCGTACCAGCGTGTGTCGTCCGCGTGCTCCCCGGCCTGCTTCGACAACCGCCGCAACACGGTCGCGCGCGGATCCTCGGTCTTGTACACGCGGTGGCCGAACCCCATGATCTTTTTCTTCTGCGCCAGCAGGTCGCGCACGTGGGCATCGACCTTGCCGACGTCGTCGATCTCCTCGAGCATCTGCATCACGGCTTCGTTGGCGCCGCCGTGCAGCGGCCCCTTCAGCGTCGCGATGGCGGCCGTGATCGCCGAATGGATGTCGGACAGCGTGGACGCCGCGACGCGGGCGGCGAAGGTGGACGCGTTCATGGTGTGGTCGGCGTGGAGCACCAGGCAGATGTCGAAGATGCGGCTCATCTCCTCGTCGGGCTCTTGGCCGGTGACCATCAGCAGGAAGTTCGCCGCGTGACCGAGCTTGGGATTCGGCTTCACCAGTTCCCGCTTGTTGCGGATGCGGTCGTAGCAGGCGATCACCGTGGGGATGCGCGCGATCAGCCTGAGAGCCTTACGGTAGTTGGCCTCCGCAGACTGATCCCACCCGTCGGGGTCGTAGGCGCTCATCGCGCTCACCGTCGTGCGCAGCATCGACATCGGCGAGGTCTGCTCGGCCATCGTCGGCATAAGCCGCTCCACGAACTCGTCGAGGTCGCGGTAGGAGGTGAGCTGTTCGTTGAGGTCGTCCAGCTCGGCCTGAGAGGGGAGCTTCAGGTTGTGGAGCAGGTAGACGACCTCCTCGAAGGTCGAGTGCTCGGCTAGCTCGTGGATCTCGTAGCCGACGTAGAAAAGCCGCCCGAGCTTGCCGTCGATGTCCGAGATCGACGTCTGAGCGGCTACGACGTCCTCGAGCCCTCGTCCCGGCATATGGCCTCCTCGCAGCGGTTGGTCATCCCCAATATTAGCGGTAGGTACCGCCGCCGAGCCTCACCCCGAATAGGCTAACGTCCTCGGCGCCTTTTTCTGGGTTTGAATCGAACAAGTCGGGCCTCGGGCTAAAGCTTTCGGTGTTGATTCCGATGCGAGAATGGCGGGTGGTAGGACGGGTGTCCTATTGGAGATCGTCCGCGTTCCGATAGTATCGCTGCTCCAGTAGCGCCGGATGGCCGGCGAGTCCTGACGAATGATGAATGAGGAGGATCCCAACGTGTCATTTTCCCGGCGCTCGGTCCTGAAGACGTCGGCGGCCTCGGTCGTCGCAATGATAACTGTCGCGGTGCTGCCGATGGTTGCTCGGGCTGCTGCCCCTGCCACGGCGCCGACGCTTACGTCGCCGGCTCCCGGAGACACCGTCAGCGCCAACCCGGTCTTCGCATGGAGCGCCGTGGCCGGCGCGGTGAAGTATCGCATCCAGGTTGCCAAGGACGCCGGATTCACGGTCCTCGTCTACAACACCGACACGGTCAACCGGAAGGCGACGCCGACGACCGATCTGCCTCTCGGTACGCTCTTTTGGCGCGTCCAGGGAACCGACGGGGGATCCGGCAACGGGCCGTTCGCCGACTCGAGCTTCGACAAGCTGTGGGGCAATGCGCCGAATCCAACGGCGCCGGTCGACGCAGCGACCCTGGCCTATCCGACCGAACCGCCGTTGTTCGCCTGGGATCCCCTGTTCGGCGCCAAGTCCTATGAACTGCAGATTGACGACGGATCCGATTTCATCGGCGCCACGACGTACGCAACGAACAACACGACATTCGCCTTGACCGATCCGCAGACTGTTGGCAGCCAGACATACTACTGGCACGTCCGCGGCAAGTCGGCGACGACCGATGTCGTCAGTGAGTGGTCTCCGACACGCACGTACATGGTGAGCTGGGGGGCGCCGCCGGTGCTGCTCACGCCGCCGAACACCACGCTGACCTCCATCGAAGACACCGTCTTCACCTGGGAGCCTGTGGTTGGGGCTAAGGAGTACCGCATCACGGTCAGCGCTAACGCGGATCTCACGAGTCCCGTCGTAAACGACGTGACGGTCAAGGGAACCGGCTACGCACCGTCGATAACGCTGGCGAACGGGTCGTACTTCTGGCAGGTGACGCCGCGCGACGCGGCCGGCGTCCCCGGCACGCCGTCGGAGCTTTGGCAGTTCACCCGCGGCTGGGAGCACCGCCCGACGCCGCTTACCCCGACGAACGGAGACATTGCCGTCGAGACCCCAACGTTTTCTTGGACGCCGATCGATCACGCGTCGCACTACCAGCTTCAGGTGAGCGACGACCCCAACTTCTCGCCTGGGACTAACCAGGATTGCTACACGAACCGCACGAAGGTCACTCGGTACTCGGGCGCGTCCGGTGCTCCGGGTGGGTGCTCGCTGACGTTCAACGTCGGGACGACGTATTACTGGCACGTGCGCGGAGTGGACGCCCCGCGCAGCCCGGAACTCGTCGGTCTGTGGTCGGATATCAGCGCGAGCGAAGTCTTCACCTTCATCTACCGGCCGGACATTCCTACGGTGACTGGCCCGGCCGACGGTTCCACGGTGGCCACGCCGGTGCTCACGTGGAACCCGGTAGACAACATCCAGAAGTACCGCGTCGTTATCAAGCACAACACGTCCACGACTGTGGTCAACACGGAAACCTACGGGACGTCGTATACGCCGACCGCTGGACTCGACGTCACGAAGGACCCGTACACGTGG
>JBKKBZ010000081.1:0-7746 GCA_046713235.1 Actinomycetota bacterium
TCCGAAACGCGCTTCGAGGTCGATCGGCCCGAGCACTTCGCGGTGAATAATCGCGCTTTTCAGGTTCGGCGCGTACCCGGCGAGCGTCTCCACTACCGCGTCGCCGGCCGACTCGCGGACTCGGTCCCATCGCTCCGGAGAGCACTCCACGGGTGCGTATTGCGCGAAGCACGAGGCGACGTGCTTGCCCGGAGGAGCCAGCGAATCATCCGTGGCCGACTGGATGAAGACCTCCATGAACGGCCGTGAAGAGATGTGACCGGCCTTGGCATCGGTGAATGCTCGCTCCAAGTAATCGATCGAGGGCGAGATCTCGATCGTTCCTTGGTGCTCGGGTCCCGGCGGAGCGCCGGGCAGGCCGTAGAAGTCGGGGACTTCCTCCAGCGCCATGTTCACCTTGATGACGGAGCCCGTGGTCGGGATCGAGCGCACCCGCTCTTCGAAGTTGTTGGGAAGGATTCCCGGTGGCAGCAATTGCAGGAAGGTGCGCTTGGGATCGGCGTTCGAAAGGACGAGCGGCGCGACGACTTCGCCGGCACCCTGCAGCCGTACGCCCCGAGTCCGGCCGTCGTCGACGAGGATCTCCGCAACCGGCGCACCCGTGCGGATCTCGACGCCGAGGTCGCGCGCACACGCTGCGAGCGCTTGAGTGACGCCTCCCATCCCGCCGCGGACGTAGGCCCACGTGCCGGCCCCGTCCACCAGCTCGCCGCCGAAGGCGTGGTAGGTCATGACGAATGCGGTTCCGGGGTCTCGGGGCCCGGCGAACGTGCCGATGATTCCCTGGCTCGCCGTGATTCCGCGAACCTCGTCCGACCGAAAGAATTTCTCGACGGTCTCGGCGGCCGAGCCCGCGATCGCGAGACGATACAGGTCCCGCTTTCCGAGATGGAGTAACCGGCGCTCGAGTGCCGACGGTGTTGGGGGATCGGCGTTCAACAGGGGGCGAACGACCGCGGCGACCTCGTCCCAGAACGCGTTCCAGCGCGGCCATGCGTCGGCATCGTGCTCGTCAATCGATCGAAGCTCCTCGACCGTTCGTGCCGTGTCGCGCCAGATGAAAAAGGATCGTCCGTCGGGTAACGGGACGAACATGCGGGGCTCCTTCGCATACCACTCAAGACCGTACCGTCTGAGATCGAGCTGCTCGACGATCTCCGGCCTGAAGAGGCTGAACGAATACGCTGCGCTGGACACCCGAAATCCGGGAGCAAGCTCCTCGGTGACACAGGCGCCGCCGACGATCTCACGTCGCTCGACGACGAGGACTCTGAAACCATCGCGCGCGAGCCGGCATGCCGCAACCAGCCCATTGTGTCCGCTGCCGACCACGACCACGTCGTAAGCCATCGGCGCAGTGTCCTCTCCTCGGGCGCCGAGCGCAAAGGAGCGTCGTGTGCGCTCCCCCGGCCGGCGGAAGTAGGGTGTTCTCGGATCGAGGTGTGCGATGAGTGATCAAAGTGAGTGGGCACAACGCATCGACAGGCTTCTCGCCGGGAATGTGGCCCAGCAGGTCGGGACGGCGCTGGAGGCGGTCTTCGAGCGTCTCGGAGGGCTGGCCGAGCGGGTGGAATCGCTCGAGAGTCTTCGAGCACCGGTGGAGCGGCTGGTGGCTGCCCTGACCGAGCGCTACGAGGATGGGGGTGCAAAGCAGATCGCGGATATCGGAGAATCCGTCTCGGCGGTGTCGGCGGCCGTGCATGGGCTCGGCCGCGCCGTTGTGGAGCGCGCCGATGGAGCCGGCTACCGAGTGGAGGCGCGACTCTCCAAGATCTCGGATCGTCTCGAGACGCTAGACCGCCGGCTGCAAGGCCCGGCGCCCGTGGATTCTGGCGCTGATCGCGATGTGATCGGTGAGCAAATAGAGACTGCGAATCGCAAGCTCGGAAGCGCGATCGGCCGCTTGCGTGTGCAGATCGATGGGATCGAAGAACGACTCCGTTCGATCGAGGGTCGGCTCCTCTCCCAGCAGGAGATGGCGGCCGGAGGGCCCGGCCGAGAATGACGAAGCTGATCGTCGAGCGACGAGGAGCGATCACCCTCCTCACCCTGAACCGGCCGGACGTTCACAATTGTGTCGACGGCGAGACGGCGGCCCTGCTGGCAGAGTCGATCCTTCAAGCGGGAGACGACCCGAACGTCTCCGTGATGATCGTCACCGGCGCCGGCGATCGCGCTTTCTGCTCGGGCGCCGACTTGAAGAACGCCCCGACCCTTCTCGAGCACGCATTCGTCGAGCGGGCCGGCCCGATGGGATTCGCGCGGCTAGACCCTCAGAAACCGACTATCGCGGCCGTCAACGGCTACTGCTTCGCGGGAGGGATGGAGCTTGCCGCATGGTGCGACATTCGGATCGCGGCGGCGAACGCAGAGTTCGGGGCGCTCAACAGGCGATGGGGCGTTCCGTTCACCGACGGTGGAACTCAGCGCTTCGCGCGTATTGCCGGACAGGGAAACGCGCTGTACCTGATCGAGACGGGGGTGCGGATCGATGCCCTGCGAGCTATGGCGATGGGGCTGGTGCAGGAGGTCGTGCCGGCCGGGGAGGCTCTCACACGGGCCCTCGAGCTGGCCGAACGCATCGCCGAGTATCCGCAGGCGAGCATTCGCGCAGACCGCGAAGCCACGCTCGGAGGTTTTGGCCTGTCACTTGCCGACGGACTCCGGCTTGAGGCAGAACTGTGCCTGCCGGCCACCGGCGATCCCGCAATGGCGGCCGGGTTGGAGCGGTTCGTCCGCGGCGACCGCCCGGCGGCTCCCCGGGGTCGCTGAGGGGGCCAGCTTCAGATGAACGTCTCCGAAGCCCGCACGCGCTTCGGGTCGGCCCGGGTCGCACGGCTCGCGACGATCGGGGCCGACGGCGCCGCGCACCTGGTTCCGTGCGTGTTCTTCCTGCAAGGAGACACCGTGTACTCGCCCGTGGATCACAAGCCCAAGCGTTCGACCGACCTCGTTCGACTGCGGAATCTCCGCCGCGACGCCCGCGCGACCCTTCTGGCCGACCACTATGAGGAGGAGTGGGCGTCGCTGTGGTGGGTTCGTGCCCAAGGTGCCGGCCGGATCCTCGACACCGGCGAGGAGCACGCCACAGCCGTCGGGCAGATACACGACAAGTATCCCCAGTACCGCGCCACCCCGATCTCCGGTCCGGTCATCGCCGTGGACGTCGAAGGATGGTCCTGGTGGAGCGCGCAGGATGGGGGCGGTCTGACGCGCATACCCGCGACTGGTAAAAAGGACCGGCCCGAATGACAACCACCCTGGGGGGAGCATGCCGAGCTTGAAGATCCGCCGCCTGACCAGCACCGTCGCTCTGATTCTCACCGCGGGAGCCTGCGGCTCCGAAGCCGTCGCACCGAGGGAGCCCTCCAAGCCCGTCGTCAAGATCAACGCCCCGAAGAACGGCGCGACGATCAAGGGCAACGTCGTTGATCTCAGCTTGTCTGCGGCCGGCATTCAGATCGTCCGTGCCGACGGCGACCGCTCTGGAAAGAGCGGGCATTATCACATCTTCATCGACCGGGACCCGGTCGAGATCGGCAGGCCGATTCCGCGCAACGATCCGCAAATCATTCACTCGGCGGGATTCCGTGTCCCCGTTGAGGGGCTCAGCGTCGGACGGCACCGGTTCGCGGTGGTCTTGGCGAACGGGGCCCACGAGCGGGTGGGGGAGACGCAAGCGCGAATCGCGGTCGATGTCGCCGGGCCGAGTGTGCGCGTGACGGCACCCAAGACCGCCCGCGTCGGGACGGGGATCGTTCTATCGGTGAAGATCGAAGGAGTGAACCTCGTCGCGGCAAACGGCGACAAGAGCGGAACGACCGGCCATCTTCATGTGTTCATCGACCGCGACCCCGCCGTGGCCGGCAAACCGATCCCGAAGGAAGAGGGAATCATCCATACGACGTCGACCGAGATCTCACTCCAGCTTCTTCCGCGCGGCGACCATACGGTCATCGTGGTGCTCGGCGACGGAAACCACGTGCCGTTCGGGCCCCCGGTAGTGGACAGAGTCTCCTTCACGATTGTCTGACATGGAAACGCGCCGGCTGGGAAGCAGCGGACCGGAGTTGTCCGTCCTCGGGTTTGGAGCGTGGCAGGCCAGCGGTCACTGGGGCGAAGACCTCGACGAGGAGCGCTACGTCGAGACCATTCGCTCGGCGGTTGAATCGGGAATCAACTGGATCGACACCGCCGAAGTCTACGGCCCGCATACCTCAGAAGATCTCGTTGGGCGTGCAGCCAAGGGGCTCGAGGTCATGATCGCCACCAAGGTTGCGCCGAAGGGAGCGGGGTCCGGATTCCGGCCCGAGGAGGTGCGCAAGGCCTGTGAGGGAAGCCTTGCGAGACTCGGGCGTCCGGTAATCGACCTCTACCAGTTGCACTGGCCGGACGAAGGTATCCCGGTCGAGGAGACCTGGGGCGCGATGGCCGCGCTCCAGGACGAGGGGCTCGTGCGCTGGATCGGCTTATCTAACTTCGATGAAGAGCTCATCGAACGGTGTGAACGAGTCCGGCACGTCGATTCGCTCCAGCCGCATCTGTCGCTGTTGCACCGGGGCAGCGAAGGCCTCGTTCGCTGGTGCGGGGAGCGGGGAATCGGCGTCGTTGCCTACGGCCCGCTGGCGTACGGGTTGTTGACCGGGACGATCACGAAGGACACGAAGTTCGACCCGACCGACTGGAGAACCGGGAATCGAAACTTCATTCTCTATCGGGAGTTTTTCGCTCCCGGACGGTTCGAGGAGTCGCTGGCCAAGATCGACCGGCTTAGGCCGGTCGCGGAGCGACTCGAAGTTGCGCTCGCCGATCTTGCGGTGGCGTGGGTGCTCCAACGGCCCGGCGTCACCTCGGCGATCGTAGGGTCTCGCAACCCCCGCCACGTCCGTGAGAACGCGGAGCGGGCCACCGCAGTCGTGCTCGACCGGTCCACGCTCGACGAGATCGACGGCGCGCTGGCCTGATGTCCGAGAGCGGCGCGGAGATGCGCCCGCTGTCGTCTCACTACGACCGCTGCTTTGGGTGCGGCCGGAGTCATCCGACCGGGCTGCACCTGGAGATGAGCGGGGGCGGCGATCGAGTGCGGGGATCCTTTCTCGTCACCGAGCACCATCAAGGCGCGCCGGGCCTTGCGCACGGCGGGGTGATCTCCGCGGCCGTGGACGAGGGGATGGGTTTCGTGCTCTGGCTTCTTGAGACGCCCGCGGTAACGGCTCGTCTCGAGGTCAACTTTCGCCGGCCGGTGCCGGTCGGCAGCCGGCTCGATCTCGAAGGTCACATCGAAAAGGTCGAGGGCCGGAAGATCTTCGCCCGGATGACGGGACATGTGGACGGCGAGCTGGCGGTCGACGCGCAGGCCCTTTTCTTGAAAGTGGGCGTGGAGCACTTCGCCCCGCATGCGGAGCGAATCGGCGTCGACTTCCGGGAACGCACCTACAACCCGTAGCCCTGGCGTGTGGAGAGCCGCCGCATGGCCGCCGCCGACACGAGGACGAGCAGCACGCCCCAGGCTCCGGGGACTCCGGTGGCCGGCAGACGGCCGGCCGGCGCGCGCGGGCGCGGCTTCGGACGCGGTGTGGTTCCGCCTCCGGAAGGCTTGGTGGTGCCGGTGTCGAACGCCGCGCTTCCTCCGACGATCGGCAGGGTGACCCGGCTGCTTCCGAACGAGACCGTTACGGTCGCGCCCCACGGGTCGGGCAGGTTGTAATTGGTATCGCTGCCGGCGAGCACAAGCCCGATCCGATGTCCCTTCTTGAAGATGTGATCGTTGCCCCAGATCTCCCATGCGAACGCATAGGTGCGCCCAGTCTCCAGCAACGATCCTTCTCTGAGCGACTCCCGATGGCGCGCGTCTAGGTAGCCCTTGGAGACGATCGCAGCCGGAGCCTCCTCGACGACGTATTCCGTCTCGAAGTAACACGCGTCGTCCGACTCGCTGCTCTCACCGTGACACGAGGATCGATCCGTCGTCGCAACTTCCGGATCGACGACGGTCACCGAGTCGCCTTCCGCGTAATCCACGAGCAAAGCGGTCAGGTCTGTGTCCGGCCGGTTCACGGAGGCTTCGATCGATACCTGAGTCCGGCCGCTCAGCCGAACGTCTCGCGGCAGTGGGGGTGTCCGGAAGACCAGACGTGAGGGTCTCGCCACCGTCTCCTCGGAGTACATTGAACCCTCGCTTCCGAGGGGATTGTCGGTGAACGCGGCGTTACCACCTCCGGCTGGAGATGCACTCAGGGATCCGGGCCCGTCGGTGCCCGCGGTGAGGTAGAAGATCACGCCCTCGGTCTCCGGCAGGGGCCACGATGCGGCTTGCTGCCATACGCCGGGGGCGACCTCCACGTCGGCCTCGGGCTCTTCCATGATCCCGTTGGGAATTCCCTGCAGCCAGAAGTCGAACCACCGGTGGAGCGTGCGGACCCATTCCGCTCTGCGAAAGTCGAACGGGTCCACGTGTCCGGCGCGCGCAAGCCAGATCTTGCGCGGCACGTCTCGCGCGGCGAGAGCCTCCCACCAGGCGGAGAAGTGCTTCGTTTCCACGTTGTTGTCTCCGAGCCCATGGATCAAGAACACGCTTGCTTTCACGCGAGCGGCGTCTTTGCGGTAATCGCGGTCGTCGAAGAACGGACCATAGTCGGCTCGCGGATCGGCGGCGCCGGCCATCACAGCGGCCCCGATCGCCGTGCACGGCCCCTCCCGGCCGGCCGTCGCGCGAACCCACGCCGCCCGGCGTTCCTCGTCGTCCCCCGGGGTCTGATCGATCGCAAGCGTGAACAGAGCGGGAGTCAGAGCGACGTTATTTTGTTGTACGCCGGCGTCGAGGAGGTAGTCGTACCAGCGACTGATGGCGGCGATCGGCACGATCGTCGTTAGACCTGCAATGCCGACCGATGCGGCGGCGTTGGCGATAGTTCCATCGTAGGACTTGCCGATCATGCCGACCTTGCCGCTCGACCACGAAGCCGTCACCGGTTCTCCTTGGGCGGTGAATGCCGCCCCGCGGCCGTTGAGCCAGGCGATGGTCGCCTCGGCGTCTGCGATTTCCTCGCGACCGCCGAGCACCATGCAGCCCTCCGAGTTGCGCGTGCCGCGCATGTCTTGCAGCACCACGGCGTAGCCTCGCGGGACGAAGTAATTGTCGTAGAAGAGCGGGAACTTCGTCGGTACGAAGTCGCCGTCCTCCATGGGTTTGGTCTCCGCCTCGTTCCCGCGTCCGAGCACCTGGTAGTAGGGACTCATCTCGTAGATAACCGGCACCTCGAGGCCGTGCGAGGTTTCCTTGGGGCGGATGATGTCGGTGGCGATGAGGTCGAGGCTGCCGTCGAGATCGCCGTCTTCGGTCGAGCGGACGTAGACGGTCTCTCGGATGGCATCCGCATATGAGAAGACCGGTTGGGAGACACCGCCGGAAACCCGAATCGGGGTCGAGGTCGCCGAGAGGCTACTCCCGGCCCCAATTGCGATCAGTGCGGCCACCAGCAATGACAGCCCAAACCGGCGGCAGGTTCCCATGACAATTGATTCTCCTATGCAGGCCGGGTTACCTGCCGCAGGTCAGATCCAGCGGCGCTTCTTGAACCAGATGTACAGGACCCGCCCGGACGTCCCCATGAGGCCCACGGCGAACCAGAACCCGAACAGACGGCCTTCGTCGGGGACCAGGGCGAAGTTCATCCCGTAGATGCTGGCGATGAGCGTTGGTATCGCGATGATGGCGGCCCATCCCGTCAGGCGCTTGGTCACCTC
>JBKKBZ010000082.1:0-5202 GCA_046713235.1 Actinomycetota bacterium
CGCCCACCCCCGGGGGGCCCCCGCCGCCGGCCCGGGGGGGGCCCTCCCCCCCCCCGCGGCGACCAACATGACGACCGTGATCTTGCGCAGCACGGTCTCCTCAGTTGCTCTTTCGCAGCCGAAACAGAAGAGCGAGCGCCAAGGCGATCACCCCGATGGCGACCCCGCCGAACCCGACCGTTCGCGCGAAGCCGGTATCGTCGGCGGCTTTGCGAGCAGCCACTCGGCTTGCGGACATCTCCTGCTGCAGGCGCTGCACGGAATCGGCCAGCTCGCGGTTCGAGGGATCCTTGGCGGGGAAGGACACTGTTTGGACGTCGTTGACGTCGTTGAACTGGGTGCCTTCAATCTTGCCCTTCTCTCCCGAGGTATAGAACTTGTCGAAGGCACGGCCCTTGAGCTTCCCGGAGATGTGAAAGGTGTACGTGCCCGGCCGCGTCGGCACGATCGACGCTGTCCGGAACTCGCCGGAGCCACCGAAGCGAAACGGCGTGAGCGCGACCGGATCCAGCTTCTCCGTCCCGGCCCGGTCTCCGAAGATGATCTCGACCTTCAGGCCGACTTGCTTGGGATCGACCGGGGTCTCTTCACCGGCCCCGTGCTCGTGGTCGCCGGCGCCGCCCTCGGTCAGGACGACCTCGACGGCGTTAGGCTGCCCGGCGAAGGCGGGTTCCTCCGCCCAGCCGACGGTGATATTCACTCCGCCGACGTGGTCGTGGAGGTGGGCGCCGGCGGGGGCTGCAGGCAAGACGAGTATTGCGGCGATCGCCCACGCGATCGCCAAGATCCGTGTATGCATGATGGTTCCTCTCCCTTGTGGCCGGGCCGGGTAGGTCCGACGTGACGGCACATCCTCGCGCGAGCGCGAAGATCCCTACGCGGTGAGAGGCGCGCGAGGCGGGCCGCGCAGCCCGCGGCCGCCGGCTGCGAGCCGGAGCGCCGGGCGCGGCAACTCAACGACAGGTGCGGAGGAGAGTTCGGGACGGTGCCGGTGCAACCGTCCCGTGCGCCGGCGTCCGAGCGACGAGCCGGCTCGCGCGACGATGCGAAGAACCAGAGCGCTCACCAGCGCGACGAGAACCTGAATCCCGAGGCCGGTGGGAAGGAGCGCGTGTGTCAAGACGCCGCCGATGGGAACACCGGCGGCCAAACGCTCGCCGATCTCGACGGCTAGGAAGAGCCCGGCTTGCATCGCAGCCAGCACCGCCAGGAGCCGCCGGCCGAATGGTTCGGTCTCCGGCCGGCGCGCGTGGCGCCCCAACACGGCGGTGACGGCATAGAGGGCGAGACTGAGCGATGCGACTCCGGCCAGCCACCAATAGGAGTGGCCGGTCGAAGACAGGACGTGATTGCGCGACGCGGTGTTGCGGAACGCCAGCACATAGGACAGCGTGTGCCCGGCGACCGTTCCGGTGGCGGCGAGCGCCGCCACCGGCAACCATCGCGTGATCCCGGCCGGCATTTGCATCAGGGTACCCCGCTCGTCTTCTCCTGCAAAAAGGACTGGTATTCCGTTCGTCGTGCTAGCGTCGGTGCGTGACTCTCCGTGTCGGTGCGCTCGTCTCCGGGAAGGGGACGAACCTCCAAGCGATCCTCGACGCCGCCGAACCCGGCGTGTACGAGGTCGTCCTGGTCGTTTCCAGCGTTCCCGGTGTCCCGGCGCTTGCCCGGGCGGAGACCGCGGGGGTCAAGGCGATCGTGGTCCGGCCCTCGGAGTACCCCGACCGCGAGACGTTCGACCGTGCCGTCGGCGACGAGCTCGAGGCCGCAGGGGCGGAGCTGGTCTGCCTTGCCGGCTTCATGAGGCTGCTCTCGGCGTCCTTCGTAGAGCGCTTCCGCAACCGGGTTCTCAACGTGCATCCGGCGCTCCTGCCGGCGTTTCCCGGAGGCCGTGCCGTCGCCGACGCGCTTGCCTGGGGGGCAAGGGTGACCGGCGCGACGGTTCACTTCATCGACGAGGAAGTCGACCACGGACCGATCCTTCTCCAGGAGGCGGTGCCGGTGCTGCCCGGCGACGACGAGGCCCGGTTGCACGACAGGATTCGATCCGTCGAACACCGGCTGTACCCGGAAGCGGTTCGCCTCTTCGCCGCCGGGCGCGTTCGCGTCGAAGGACGCCACGTCACCGTTTCCGGCTCCGGAGGAGCGGAGTGACGGAGCGGCAGCCGGGCCGCTAGTCTTCGGTCGTGTCCGACGATCTTCAAGTCCGCACCGCGCTCGTTTCCGTCTCCGATCGCACCGGTCTAGACGACTTCTGCCGTGGTCTCGGCGGCCTGGGCGTGCGGATCATCGCCACCGATTCGACCGGCCGTTTCCTGGCGGAGAACGGGATCGAGACGACACCGGTCGCCGACGTGACCGGCTTTCCCGAGATGCTCGGAGGTCGCGTCAAGACCCTCCATCCCCATCTTCACGGGGGCATTCTGGCCGACCGCGAGGAGCCCGGACACCTCGAACAGCTCGCCGAGGCGGGGATCGATCGGATCGACCTCGTCGTCGTCAATCTCTATCCGTTCCGCGACGCGGTCGCGCGGGACTTGCCGTGGCGCGAGGTGGTGGAGCAGATCGACATCGGGGGACCCAGCCTCATTCGCGCGGCCGCAAAGAACCACACCGGCGTCGGCGTGGTGGTTGCCCCGGAGCAGTACGCGCTGGTGCTTGCGGAGCTGCAGCACGGCGGGCTGTCGGCCGCCACGCGCCGCGCGCTGGCCGCGCGCGCGTTCGAGCACACGGCCGCCTACGACGCCTCGATCGCGCGCTGGATGAACCGCGACGAGCCGCTGCCCGGCACGCTGGTGCTGGGCCTCGAGCGGGCGCGCGACCTTCGCTACGGCGAGAACCCGCATCAGCGGGGCGCTCTCTACGCGGAGATCGATCAGCCGGCCGGCACCCTGGCTCGCGCACCGCTTCTCCAGGGCAAGGAGCTGTCCTACAACAACATCCTGGATCTCGACGCCGCTTGGGCGGCGGCCAACGATTTCGGCGAGCCGGTGTGCGTCATCGTCAAACACGGAATCCCGTGCGGGATCGGCGCGGCGTCGGATTGCTCCACGGCGTACGCGCGAGCGCTGGAGTCCGATCGGGTCTCCGCATTCGGCGGGGTAGTCGCCCTCAACCGCACGCTCGACGCGCGCACGGCGGGGATGATCACGCAGATCTTCACCGAATGCGTCGCCGCTCCGGCGGTGGACCCGGACGCGCGGGAGATCCTGGCCGCGAAGCCCAACCTTCGGGTCGTCGAGGTCGGCGCGTGGCACCGGCCGAAGCTCACCTACCGGTTCGTGTCCGGTGGGGTGCTCGTTCAGGAGTCCGACGACCACGAGGACGACCGCGCGGCGATGCGCGTTGTGACGAAGACCGAGCCTACGCCGTCGCAGTGGGCCGACCTGCTGTTCGCATGGCGATGCGTGAAGCACGTCCGTTCGAACGCGATCGTGTTCGCGATCGACGGGGCGACGATCGGGATCGGCGGCGGGCAAACGAGCCGCGTCGATGCCGTCGATATCGCCGCACGCAAGGCCGGCGACGGCGCGAAGGGTTGCGTCTTGGCCGGCGATGCGTTCTTCCCCTTCCGCGACGGGATCGAGGCGGCCGCGGCCGCCGGGGTCGCGGCGGTGATCCAGCCGGGAGGATCGGTGCGCGACGAGGAAGTCGTCGAGGCTTGCGAGGAGCACGGCATGACCATGGTGCTTACCGGCGTGCGTCATTTCCGGCACGGATGAGCGGATGACGGCGCGGATTCTCGACGGGAAGGCGATCGCCGCATCGGTGCGAGCGGAGGTCGCCGAGGGAGTACGCGCGCTCGGCGACCGGGGAATCGTGCCCGGTCTCGCCGCGGTTCTCGTCGGCGAGGATCCCGCATCCAAGGTCTACGTGGGCGCGAAGCGCAAGGCGGCCGGGGAAGTGGGCATTGCGTCGGTGGACGCCGATCTCCCGGCCGACATCTCCCAGGACCAGTTGCTCAAGACGATTGCCGAGCTAAACGACAACGCGATGGTCCACGGGATAATCGTGCAACTACCGCTGCCGTCTCACCTGGATGCGATCGAAGCGCAGGAGGCCGTCGATCCGGGCAAAGACGTGGACGGATTGCATCCGGAGAACTCCGGCCTGCTGTCGCTCGGGCGCCCGCGGTTCGTTCCCTGCACGCCGGCCGGGTGCGTCGAGATCCTCCACCGCTCCGGCATCGACGTTGAGGGTAAGCATGTCGTGGTCGTCGGCCGGTCCAATCTCGTCGGCCGCCCGCTCAGCGTCTTGCTCAGCACCAAGGCGAAAGGGCTCAACGCCACGGTGACGCTGTGTCATACGGGCACCCGCGACATCGCGGCCGAGACACGCCGGGGTGAGATCGTCGTCGTGGCGGCCGGACACCGCAACGCCCTTACCGCGGATATGGTGTCGGAGGGCGTCGTCGTGATCGACGTCGGAACCAACCGAAAGGAAGACGGAAAGCTCACCGGGGACGTCGATTTCGAGGGCGTGGTGCGGGTGGCAGGCGCGATCACCCCGGTGCCCGGAGGTGTCGGCCCGATGACGGTCGCCATGCTGCTGCGAAACACCGTTCGCGCTGCGGAGGGAGTGTGATGGAGGAGTCGAGACTGGCCGCCGCCGTCGGTAGCGGGGAATTCGTCGTAACGGCCGAGCTGGGACCGCCGAAGTCGGCCGACGGTGGGGCGATGCGTAAGAAGGCCGAGGGAGTCGTCGGTTGGGTTCACGCGGCCAACGTCACCGACAACCAGACCGCCGTAGCACGGATGTCGCCTGTGGCTGCGGCCGTGTTCATGATCCAGGCCGGGCTCGAGCCGGTGATGCAGATCGTCTGCCGGGACCGGAACCGGCTGGCGTTGCAGTCCGAGCTGCTGGGCGGCTGGGCCCTCGGCGTACGCAACCTCATGATCCTCGGCGGGGATCCACCGCACGTCGGCAATCATCCCGACGCGAAGCCGGTCTTCGATCTCGACACCGTGGCGCTCATGAAGGTCGCGCGGGACATGCGCGACAAGAAGATCTTCGCCAACGGTGAGGAGATGAAAGTCGCTCCGGCGTACTACGTCGGCGGCGCCGAGAGCCCGTTCAACGACGCCTCGAACGGCGACCGGCTTGCGGCGAAGGTCGATGCCGGGACGAACTTCGTACAGACGCAGCCGGTCTACGACGTCGATGCGTTCGCGGCATGGGTCGGGGTGATCCGCGATCGGGGGC
>JBKKBZ010000083.1:0-3558 GCA_046713235.1 Actinomycetota bacterium
CCCCCCCCCCCCCCCCCCCCGCCTCCTAATTCGTGGTGTGCTACCGAGCGCGCTTGCCGTTGCGTCCGCGCGCCACCTTGCTAGACGGCATCCGCTTGCTGACCCCGGTGCCGGCGAGGATCTTGTCCTCCTGCGGCGTGGACAGCGAGAACGGCTTCACCCTCGTCAGGTACGGCTCCACGTCATCGTGGTTCATCGTCTCCTTGTCCACGAGCACGTTGACGATCTCGTCCATGATCGGCCGGTTGGTCCGCAGGATGCGTTCGGCGCGATGCTCGGCCTCCTCGATGAAGTCGCGGATCTCACGGTCGATCGACTCCAGCACGGTCTGCGACACGCTCAGCATCGACGCGGCGTCTCGACCGAGGTACTGGGCGCCGGCCTTCTGGATCGTCACCCGGCCGACCTCGTGAGTCATTCCCCACGTGGCGACCATCTTGCGCGCCAACTCCGTCGCCCGCTCGAGGTCCCCGGCGTTCCCCGTCGAGATCTCGCCGAAGATCATGTTCTCGGCTGCCAGACCGCCCATCATCGCGGTCAGCTCGGAGTCGCACTCGCTCTTCAACACGACGAGCTTGTCGGCCTGCTGGTATACCGTCGCGTGACCGAGCTGGCGTCCGCGCGCGACGATCGACAGCTTCATGATGCCGACCTGCTGGCCGACGGCACGCGCCACGATTGCGTGACCGGCCTCGTGATAGGCGACGAGCATCCGCTCCTGGATCGTGAGCAAGTGGCCCTTGCGCTCGGGGCCGGCCAGCGTACGCTCGACGGCCTCGTCAAGGTCGTCCATGTTGATCTCGCCGTGACCGCGACGAACGGCGAGCAGCGCGCCCTCGTTCAGGATGTTTGCTAGCTCCGCACCGGTGAAGCCCGGCGTCTGCTTCGCGATGACCATGAGGTCGGCCTCCGGATCCATCGGGCGCCCGCGCGAGTGCACGCCGAGGATCTCGAATCGGCCCTGCACGTCGGGAACGTCGATGATGACCTGGCGGTCGAAACGGCCGGGACGCAGGAGGGCAGGGTCGAGGATGTCCGGCCGGTTCGTGGCACCCATGACCACCACACCGGCGGAGACGTCGAACCCGTCCATCTCGGCGAGCAACTGGTTCAACGTCTGCTCGCGCTCGTCGTTTCCCTGACCGACACCGGCGCCACGCTGGCGGCCGGCGGCGTCGAGTTCGTCGATGAAAATCAGGCAGGGCGCGTTTTTGCGGGCGTTGCGGAACAGGTCGCGCACACGGGCCGCGCCGATACCGACCAGGGCCTCGACGAACTCCGAACCGGCCATCGAGAAGAACGGCACGTTGGCCTCTCCGGCTGTGGCCTTCGCCAGCAGGGTCTTTCCGGTCCCCGGCGGCCCGGCCAGCAGGATGCCCTTGGGAGCCTTGGCGCCGAGCGCCTTGAACTTCAACGGGTTCATGAGGTACTCGACGGCCTCCGAAAGCTCGGTGATCGCTTCGGGAACCGCCGCGACGTCGCTGAAGGTGATTGCCCCCTTGCCGTGCTTGCGCCTGGTCACCTTGGCGAGCATCTTCGAGAACTGGAAGAACTCCGAAGCGCCACCCGACTGGCCGGTGATGAGCAAGAAGAAGAACGAGAACAGCGAGGCGAGGATCAAGAGCGGCAGCAGGAACTGCGCGAGGAACTTGCGCGTCCCCTTGCCTGCCTGCGGATCGATCTTGACGTCGGCCTTGCTGTCGAGCGCGGCCCGGAGCAGCTCGGCGGTGTTCGAGCCGTCGGCCGGGATGCGGACGAAATAGTTCTCGATGACGTGCGTGTCGCCGAGGGGGATGATCGCCGTCAGGTTTATCGTGCCGTCGGCGTCGAGGAAGCGGATCGAGCTGACCGGCGAGAACACCGGACGGGCGCCCTTTTCCTTGGGCGTGGGGTTGTGCTCGACCAGCTCGAAGTAGCGGTTGATGCTGATCTCGGACCCGACCGTCTCCGGCTTCAGGCCGCGAATGACGCTGAACCAGACCAGCATGAGCACTACGGCGAGGCTGATGAGTCCCGGGCCGAGCAGCACCTTCGGCTTGACCGTCGGGATCTTCAGCTTCTTCAGGAAGGTGCGATAATCCTTGAGTCCCTCTCGGGTCTCGGCGATCATCGCCTTCATTTTGTTCGGAACCAACTTCGGCACGTCGTCGTCCTCCTCTCGCCAGTCTCAGGACCGCGTAATGCGGCCACGCTCCGGCCCTGCCCAGGCCGGCCTCCGGCGAAGCCGCTTATTGTTATCCATTCGACGCCCGGGGCGCCATCCCTCCCCCGAGAAAAGGGGCATAGGAAACCGTCCCGAAATGTTCATATCCGCAGGCCCCGGCGCTATTCGTGGCCACCAGACCGCCGGCCGGGTTCCCCCCGCTCCTAGGGGAACGCACACCCGTTCCAGCAGATGTGCTCGATTGCCTCCTCCGAGACGTCGGCGATGTTATCCGGCAGACTGGCGTAGCCGAAAGAATTCAGGTTCCTCTGGAGGTCGGCCAGGAGCTTGGCCCGAAGGACCTCATCTCCGACCGGAGCCCTGCCGATGGCGGTCAGCAGGTAGTCAACGGCAGTCCGGCCCCCCCGTATCAATGAGATGTCGTCGTCAGTGGACTCGCTTTTAGGGGGGTAGCTGGTGGCCATCTCCGAGAACATGAATGCGTAGGAGAGCGAGCACATCGGATACGGGAGGATGCCGTCATCGTCAAGCAGGGACGCGCCCCCTTGTACGGGATCCGTCAGCGAAACGGCGCTCCAGTCCCCGGTAGTGGTTGCCGGAATAAAGGACCAGCGCACGTGCTCGGTATCGAAGTCCTCGAAAACTTCCGCGTAGGGCACTTGATCCTTCGCCACGATGGGGGGCGTGAATGCGTACCTCCCGGCCTTCGTGCAATTCTCCGCGCCGGGCTCGATGAACTCGCCCGCGCTCGTAAACCCGTCCAGCCGGCCCCAGGGAATGTTGTAGAGGCCGGCCACCCGGCGCGGGAGATACCCGATGGAGTTCGGCGTGCTGCTGATGCAGGCAGCCATCCCTCCGTCGCCCAGCGCCGGGCATGCGTTCGACGCCGTCGGCCAGGTCGTGTTCTGCGCCGGCTGCTTGTAGTAGTTCCACTGAGGGTTTCGCTTGGACAGGTAGTCCTTCAGGACCAGGCTCGACGCGGAGAAGTCGGCACGCTTCACCAGCCGAATCGGCAGGGCGCAATCGGCCAGCGACGGGTTGCTCGCCATCAGAAGCGGGTCGTTCCATTTCGTGAGGCGGCCCGAGAAGATCTGGCTGAGAACCTCGCTTCGGAAGTTCAGGTGTTGCTGCCCATCGGTGCAGCTGGATGGCAGGTTGTACCCCACGGCATGGATGTCGATGAACAGGGGGACGTGGTGGAACCGGGCCACAGTTGGACTCTGGATGTGAGCGGTGTCGGCGGTGGTCGAGGCCCATTCCTGAGCCGACATCGGAACGCTCGACAACCCGAAGTGCCGCTTGTCGTCGCGGTAGAGCAAGGCCTCGATGCCTGCGCGCTCCCCCAGCCCGAGATAGGTCAGCAGACCAGAGCCCCACGGGCAGACGGCGCCGAA
>JBKKBZ010000084.1:0-3836 GCA_046713235.1 Actinomycetota bacterium
GGACGTTCGAGCCGGGATGGCGCTGGTCGGAGCACGTGAAGCCGCTGGCGAAGACGGACAGTTGCCAGAGTCCGCACTTCCTCTACACGTTGTCGGGGAGGATGGGCGTCGCCATGGACGACGGAACCGAGATCGAGGTCGGGCCCGGTGATGTCGCTCGCATCGAGCCCGGACATGACGCCTGGGTCATCGGCGACGAGGCGTGCGTCGCGATCGACTTGGTGTCTCCTCGGCCTACGCGAAGCCGCAGTAGAAGCGACTACGGACGCCGGTCGCCGCGGCCCGAGTTGCAGCGGCGGCAGAGCAACGCGGAGCGGGCCGAGCGGGTCGCCGCCGCGTGCGAGCGGGGTGATGTGGTCGGCGGTGAGGTCTCGGGTGCTGCCATATTGGGAGCAGTACGGGTGAAGCTTGATCGCGTGCCGTGCTCGGCGTTGGTGTTGGCTGCCGTAGCCGCGCTGGGTGGTGGTGCCGCGGGCGTGGTCTGTAGGCGCCGGCAGTTGGCGCAGCGTGAGCCTTCGGTGCGTCGGCCGCAGTTGAGGCAGCGGGTGATTAGAGGCACGATCCCTCTTGGTGGCGCTTGCCACGTGGGATAGGGTCGGCCGGACGTCGTACACGACAACGGAGGCTCCTATGCACGCGATCGTTGTGAGGAGCACTCTTCACGATTTCGAGCAGGCCGCGACGTTCTTGAGGGAGCAGGGCATCCCGCGCATCAGGCAAGCACCGGGCTTCATCGGCGCGCAGTGGGTCAGGCTTGGCGAGAACAGTGGTACTTCCATGCTCACGTTCGAAACCGAAGAGGCTGCGCGGGCGGCGGCCGAGCAGCTCAAAGCGAACCCGCCACCCGGCGACTTCATCACGATCGACAGCACCGAGATCGGCGAAGTCGTCGAGCGCATCTAGCGGCTAACCCGCTCGTCACAGCCATCCGATCACCTGGACGGGTTCGAGCTGGTTCTCCAGCGCCTCGAGCGCCATGCAGAGCGCGATGATGGCACACGCTCCGAAGCGCTCGAGGCGCTCGAGGACGCATTGAAGACAGCGCGGAACCCGGAGCGTTCTCGTCGACGCGACTGGACCGTCTCTGAGCTTGTCGAGCGTTACATGGCCCAGCACCAGGCCTCGCCGGCGACGATCGCACGACTCCGGGCGATGTTGCGATCCGCAAGGAGCTGCGGCGGACGACGAAGCAGAAGGTCGAGGCCGACGAGATCACGCGCCTGCTGCGCGAGACCGTTCATCCGTCCGGAGTGCGTGGACGGGTAAGGGCGCTTGATCGCGCCTCGCACGTCTACTAGTGTTGTTTGCAACGAACGATAGGCGCAACGACCTACGACAGGGGGACGAACATGCCTCGGCGAGTCCACAGATGGAAGACCCTTGCAATCCTGGTGGCGGGCGCGGCGCTGATCTCTGCGCCGACCGCCCGCGCGGAGCAGCCCGTGATGTTCACCATTCCGCTGATCCAATCAACACCGATTTTCAACTTCAGCTGCGTCAGGCACGGCTACAGCTTCACCACGCTGGCGACGTTCACCGTCGAGCGGCGGTACATCCAGTTCTACGAGGGCGCGACGCTCGTCAAGGAGATCCGTCACGTCCGCTTCACGGGCACCCTCTACCGCTCCGATGACCTGTCGAAGACGATCCCCTACGCGGGGGCATGGACGAGGACGGCTTACCCGCTCGAGAACCTCGCCGTCAACACCGGCCTGTTCCGCTACAGCCACCCGGACGGCAGCGGGATGGTCGCGCTCGACGCGGGTCGCACCGAGCAGCTGGCCTCGCCGCCCTTCACGATCTTCGAGGACACCGGCCCCACCCAGGTCGAGTGGCAGCAGGGCGTCTGTGCCTACCTTGCCGCCCAATGAGAAGTCATCGCCAGCGGAACGGCGACGCACCTCCGTCCGCGCTGAAGCCACACCGCAGGCGCGGCTTCACGCGATCGCTGGCAACAACGGCCGCACGGAGCGGCCCCGTCAAGGAGACACCACAGTGACCACCAGGGAAGGAAACCCAAGGTGACGACGATCCAGACGACGGAACGCGACTGACCTGACCCCTGGGCTTGGGAGTCACGCGGCGGCTCGCTTCGGCGGGCCGTTCGCGTATCAAGAGCCGGAGATCGGACTCGAACCGATGACCCCCTTACGAGGGGCGTGCTCTACCAACTGAGCTACTCCGGCTCGTGCTCGGGGAGTCTAGATACGGGCCGGTGTGGGCCGGTCAGTGGGCCGGTACGACTGCTCACGCCTGCCCATCCCTGCCCATCCGACCCCGCATGAATCCGTCCCTGACCACCCCCGCCGGTGCTCTTCCCAGACTTACGAGTGAAGTGCTCTACCAGCTGAGCTACGTCGGCCGCATTAATCAGGTTCCTCCGGTTCAGCTTCTCCGAACTCCGCGCCTGTTGCACTTGGGGCAGTACGCGACTACCTCGGCGAGATCGGCAAAGCGCAGCGACCACCGTTCGCCTTGATTTGGCACTTCGCCGCACTCCACACATCGAACTACGGCAGGAGTCTCGGGAGTGTTCTCCATTCTGTTCCCCTCGGGCGTATACCCGTCTCAGCTTAGAAGGTCGCTTGTTCCCCGCCGTGTTCCCCGCAGCCTCCCGAGGCTCGCTTATCCGAGGAAGAAAGCCCCCTGTGCGGGGGCTTTCCAGGTGGGCGGTGCTGGGTTCGAACCAGCGACCTCCTGGGTGTAAACCAGGCGCTCTCCCAGCTGAGCTAACCGCCCTCGCACAAAAGGGTACGTCACGAACATGTGGCGCAAGCACCGCGGCCGCGGCTAGTCACCGTAGACCTCCTCGCGTTTCTGGGGCGTCAGGCGCCGGCGGAGGCCGGCTCCGCCGGCCGGGAGCCGACGCCGGCCAGGAACGCGAGGTGCCCCCAGCGGGATTCGAACCCGCGCTGCAGCCTTGAAAGGGCTGTGACCTGGACCGCTAGTCGATGGGGGCCGGTGACGCTTCCGGCAGGATAGCCCGGTGCCGAAGACCGAGCGTGTCGCGATCATCGGAGTCGAGCTCGATCTCGGCGCGGGCCGGCGCGGCGTGGACATGGGGCCGTCCGCGATCCGGTATGCGGGACTGGGCGAGCGGCTGGCGGCGCTGGGCATCCCCTCCGAGGACTGGGGCAACGTCTACACGCAGATCCGCGAGACCACCGACTCGGGCGACAAGAGTGCCCGCTTCCTGACGGAGATCCGGGAAACGTGCGAGCGAATCGCGGAGCAGATCCGGAACGCCGCCGAGAACGGACTCACGCCGCTGGTGCTCGGCGGTGACCACTCGGTCGCAATCGGGACGATCGGGGGCCTCGCCTCGGTTCACGGGCCCGGTGGCGCCCTCTGGTTCGACGCGCACGGCGATCTCAACACGCCGTCGACGACGCCGAGCGGCAACGTCCACGGGATGCCGCTGGCAGCCGCGCTCGGGCGAGCGGGCGTCGGGTTCGAGAGCAACAGCTGGACGCTGCCGGCTCTCGCACCGGAGCATGTCGCCCTCATCGGCGCTCGCAGCATCGATCCGGGTGAGCGTGAGGCCATTCAGGAATCGGGCGTCGCCGTCTACACGATCTCCGACATCGACCGGCGTGGAGTCGAACCCGTCCTCCAGGATGCGCTCGAGCGCGTCTCCGGCGCGCCGTTCGTCCATGTCTCCGTCGACCTCGATCTCGTGGATCCCGGCGTCGCGCCCGGGGTCGGCTCCCCGGTGAAGGGCGGCCTCTCCTATCGCGAGGCGCATCTGGCGATGGAGCTCGTCGCGGAGAGCGGCCTGCTGACGTCGCTCGAGCTCGTCGAGGTCAATCCAATCCTCGACCACGAGAACGCGACAG
>JBKKBZ010000085.1:0-8794 GCA_046713235.1 Actinomycetota bacterium
CCGAGGATCACGCGTAGGGGGCTGGGGGCCCAACCACACACAGGCGCGGGGGCCGGGCCACCGGCCCCGTCGGATCTTCCACCATCCGAGCGTGAAGAGATGGCGATGGCGGCGGCCGTGCGGTGGCTTTCCGCGCGAGACCGCTCCCGGGCGGAGATGCTCCGGCGGTTGCGCGACCGGGGCTTCGACCCTGAAACCGCTACACGGGTACTCGACCGGCTGGCGACGGCAGGTATCCAAGACGACCGCCGATTCGCGGAGGGCTTTGCCGCAGCCGCGGCGAGGTCCCGGGGCTTGTCGGCCAGGGCCATTCAGGGGGAGCTTCGTAGCATGGGGGTCGAGGCAGACCTGGCGGGGGAGGCATCGACGATGTCGCCGGAAGAGGAACGGTCGCTCGCCGAAGCCCACGCCCGGCGACGACTCGCAAGGATGGGCGGGTTGCCGGAGGATGTTCAGGCCCGCCGGCTCACGGCGTTTCTGGCCCGCAGGGGATACGGATCGTCGACCTGCCGTGAGGTAGTTAACGCTCTGGTCGGGGAGGCGGGCGGCGATTAGCCCCTGACTGGGCCGGACCCAATTTCCTTGACCCGTAATTGAAGGCGGCCGTACGATGGCATCGCTTGGTTGTGAAGTTGCGAATCCCGCTTAACTGAAACCGCGTAGGAATCGGTGAAGGACGAAACTTGACGGTGTCGAGGAGATACGAATCACTGAATTCGAGATCGAGTCCTTGAGTACCTGACCCCGATAGGGGGCAGGCCCTCGGCACCCTTTCCGCGTCCGCGGGTGACGCCTCGTCCCTCCATGCGCTGCTCCAGCCATTGTTCGGGCCCGCGTGGCCCGCTGGAAGGGAGAGTGGACCGCGATGTCCTGGATCATCGGGTCGGCCATAGGGATCGCCGTAGGAGTCGCGGCGGGATACTACGTCCGGCACAACCGGGGGCTAAACCGAGCTAGCTCGGTCGAGATCCGGGCCAGAGACCTTCTGGCTGCGGCCCAAAGGGATGCGGAGTCGGCCGGGAAGGAAGCGCTTCTCGAGGCTCGAAACGAGATGCTTGCCCTCCGCGAGGACCTCGACCGCGAGGTAAAGGCCCGAAGACAGGAGCTGGACCGCCGCGAAAGTCGACTCGAAGAACGCGAGATAACCCTCAACCAGAAGGAGAGGGACCTCAAGGATCAGGAGAAACAGACGAGCGAGACCCGCCAGGCGCTCGCTCAGCGCAGCGACGAAGTCGAGCGACGTGCATCCGAGATCGACCGTCAGATCGAACGCGTCGCCGCCATGACCGCCGCCGAAGCCAAATCTGCGCTGGTCCGGCGGATCGAGGACGACGCCAAGCGGGATGCCATGTCTTTGGTCCGGGAGATCGAGACGAAGGCCCGGGAGGAGGCGGATTCCCGCGCGCGGCGGATCATCACCATGTCCATACAGCGACTGGCCTCAGAGCAGACGGCCGAGTCGACGGTCAGCGTGCTCAGCATCCCGAGCGACGACATGAAGGGCCGCATCATCGGCCGTGAGGGCCGCAACATTCGGGCGTTCGAGGCTGTGACCGGGGTCAACATCATCATCGACGACACCCCGGAAGCCGTCCTGCTCAGCTGTTTCGATCCCGTTCGAAGGGAGATCGGGCGAATTACGCTCGAGAAGCTCGTGTCCGATGGCCGGATTCACCCGGCACGCATCGAGGAGATGCACGAACGGGCCAAGGGCGAGGTCGAGATCGAGATCCGCAAAGCCGGCGAGGAGGCCGTTCTCGACGTCGGGATCACCGACATGCACCCGGAGCTGATCCGAGTTCTCGGACGGCTGCGTTACCGCACGAGCTACGGTCAGAACGTCCTCAAGCATCTCGTTGAGACGGCCCACATTGCCGGCATGATGGGGGCTGAGCTGGGACTTCCGAAGGACCAGGTGGCGCTGTTGAAGCGGTGTGGGCTGCTCCACGACATCGGCAAGGCGGTCACGCATGAGGTCGAGGGCTCGCATGCCCTCATCGGCGCCGAGCTGGCCCGGCGCCTCAAGGAGGTGCCGGAGGTCGTTCATGCCATCGAGTCTCACCACGGTGAGGTAGAGCAGCGCACGCTGGAAGCCGTGCTGAGCCAGACGGCCGACCAGATCTCCGGAGGCCGCCCCGGCGCCAGGCGAGAGACGCTGGAGGCCTACGTCAAGCGCCTCGAGAAGCTCGAGGAGATCGCTACCTCGTACAAGGGCGTTGAAAAGACCTTCGCCATGCAGGCCGGCCGGGAGATCCGTGTGCTCGTCAAGCCGGAGGAGACCGACGACTTGGCATGCCAGGTGCTTGCACGGGACATTGCAAAGAGAATCGAAGAAGAGATGCAGTACCCGGGCCAAATCAAGGTGACGGTGGTCAGGGAGGTCCGGTCGTCGGAATTCGCACGATAGTTTCCCAATATCAAGACATCAGAGAATCCCCTCGGTTCACTCTGCGAGGGGGCTTGGGCGGCGCGCATAAGCCACGAAGGCTCACCAACCCAACGAAACAACCGCGTCGCTTTGCAGCGCCGGGCATAAAATGACTGCGGAAGGTGATTTTTGTGCCACTCTTCGCTTTACTAGAACATGAATATTTGCCAAAATGGACCTACGTATCGACCACAGAGTGCCGGATCGACCACTTCAAAGGAAATCGGTCTATCCGGAGCTCCAGGGGACGGGCACGCCGCCCGATGGGGGGACGCAAAGCGTGGCGATCAGCGAACCAGAACTCAATGAACGGGCTGCATTGGCGGACGCTCGACTCGATCACCCCACCGAAATGCGGCGGGTTGCCGACCTCGACAGCGGCCACGTTTTGGAGGTCACCACAGTCGGTGATCTCACCCTCCTTCATCGCGTCGACGATCCCGGTACCGACACGGCCCGGCACCAGGCCCCGCGGCACCTATACGGATTCGCCCCCCGCCGGGCGCGCCCGCCGTGGGCGAGGCCGGACGTCCTCGTCCTGGGTGACGACCTGCCCAACTATCTGCGTGCCGAACGCCGATTTGTCCCGCTCACCCCGTCCGGCTTGAACGACCTGCTTCAAGCTCCCGCACGACCTCTCGGGCGGGGCTCGGCACCACCCATCGTTGCCGTTCCGGATGAGCTAATGGACACCAAAGACGAGACGACCGAGCGACTCGAGCCTCTCGGGATTCCCGTCGTCGCCCTCCGAAACGTCGTTCAGGAGCGATGTCGCTTGGCCTTCCTCGACGGCGACGCCCCCGATCTGCCGCAGCCCCGGCTTTGGCGACGCGTGGCCAACCGGATGATCGACCTGCTGATCGGGATCATCGGATTCGTGGTGCTTGTGGCCGTTCTTCCCCTCATCGCGGTCGCCGTGTTTCTCGAGGATCGCGGGCCGATCTTCTACGTACAGGAGCGGATCGGCTTGGGCGGAAAGCCGTTCCCGTTGATCAAGTTTCGCAGCATGCGTCCGGATGCCGAGGCGGCGGGCCCCATCTGGGCGACCTTGCGAGACGACCGGATCACCAAGGTCGGTGCCGTACTGCGCCGCTATAAGATCGATGAGTTGCCGCAGGTTTTGAACGTCCTGCTCGGCCATATGGCCGCCGTCGGCCCTCGGCCGGAGCGCGTCGTGTTCGTCGACACTCTGCGCCAGCTGGTCCCCCACTACGACGTGCGGCACTCGATGCGCCCGGGGCTGACGGGGTGGGGGACGATCAAGGTCGGATACGGAAACTCCGTTGAGGCCAAGTACCTCACCCACCAGTACGACATCTATCACCTCGAGAATCGAACTATCAGGTTCAATCTGGAGATTCTGGCCCGGAGCTTGTTCGCGATCATGGTTCGAGCCGAAAGCCAGAACCGGTTCATGCTCTGATAGCGATTAGCGATCGCGAGTGAGCGTTTCTTCCAACAGCGTGCCGGATTTACACGCTTCCCGTCTCTGGGACGTTGGTCTCATTTTCCCATATAACCCTGAACTCTAGGGTTTGATTTTTGCCGACAGAGAGCCATCTAGCAGGAACTTTGCAACTTTGCATTGCGAGGTCCGGCTGGTTCGAGTTCACGGGCTATCCCCAATAATGACGCCAATAGCGTTGACGGCTGCCTTTGCCGGGATTACCCTACTAGGAGTCACGGTCGGCCACCCTGGGTGACTATCGCCACAATGGGTAGGCTCAGCCGTGATGAAGGGATTCACGGGCGGCCGTGGGGGCCGGCCCGAAACGGGGAGTCAGTAAGGGGGAGTTCACATGCCCGACACGCGGCGCACCCGCGGATGGCGGTTGCGCCAGCACGAGGGTCCTCGTGCATCGTCAAGACGGAGTCGCGGACTGATCGTCATGGTCTGCACGCTCGCCTTTATGACGGCGCTCAGTGGGACCGCACTCGCATCATTCAGCCTTCCGCCCGGATCTGAAGTGACGATCACCCCGGGCGGAGAGGACTGCAACGGAATAATCCCAACGCCCGGAAGTCAGAACACAGTCAAGACGCTGACTGGAGGAACGCTTGTCCCTGGAGGCACAGCGACCTTCCAGATCAGCTACCCGGTCGATCCCGATCACCTGGGAGACGACTGGCAAATTGTGGACTGTGTTCTCATGGGATCGGGCACCGACCTGAAGGACTACGAGGTCATCGATCAGGCCACGTTCGACGGCGTGATCAACTCGACGTCGTTCCTTCTTCAGTTCACGGTTTCGATTCCCACCGATGCGGCAGTCGGTACGCGGATCTGCAACGTAGCGAAGACGACCGAAGGCCCATCGGCACCCCAGGCGAGCAACCGGAAGGCGGGTCCCGCTTGCTTTATAGTCGGCGGAAACACCCGCGTCGAGAAGCACTCGACGACCGACCCAACCGGCACTCCGATCCCCGGAGCGGTGTTCACGATCACGAATTGCACGAACCCCGCACCGACTCCCGCGCTGCAACCGATCATCGTCTCGCCGGGCGGCCTCATCGGCCCCGGCACCGGGGTCTCGACCCTGACGGTGACGGCCACCACGGGAGTGATCGCTTTTGCCGGGCCGGTAGGATCGTCGTGTGTGGTCACGGAGATCACGCCGCCGGCGGGCTACGGCATGCCCGCGGACGTTGATCAGATCGTGACGATCACGTCGGCCTTTACGGCCACAGTGTTCAGCTTCCTCGACCCTCCGGCCCCGGGCAGCCTGACCATCACCAAGGTGGCCCCGGCGGGATCGACCCAGCAGTTCACCTTCACGATCAACTGCACGAACCCGACGAACACGTACTCACTCACGATCACGGGCAGTGGCTCGGCCACTCAAAGCGGGATACCCGCCGGATCTCAGTGCACCGTCACCGAGACGGTCCCTACCGGCTTCAACCCGCCGCTGTACAGCCCGTCGAACGTCGTGACGATCGTGTCGGCCCAGACCGTGACCGTAACGGTCACGAACACGCTGGCGCCTGGGAGCCTCACCATCAACAAGGTGGCCCCGGCCGGATCGTCGCAGCGGTTCACATTCACGGTCGCCTGCACGAACCCGACGAACACCTACACGCTCGCGATCACCGGTAGCGGCTCGGCCACCCAAAGCGGGATACCCGCAGGGTCGATCTGCACGGTGGTAGAGACGGTGCCGTCGGGATTCGCAACTCCGGTCATCAGCCCTCCGGGGCCCTATACGATCGGACCGGCGCAGACGATCACGGTGACGGTGACGAACTCGTTGCTACCCGGCACGCTCACCATCAACAAGGTGGCTCCCGCCGGTTCTGACGATGCGTTCGTCTTCGACGTTGCCTGCACCAACCCGACCAACACCTACCAGCTCACTGTGGTGGGAAGCGGAAGTGTGACGCAATCCGGGATTCCGGCCGGTTCGGTGTGCACCATCACCGAGGTCGTCCCGGCGGGCTTCGCGCAGCCGGTATTCACGCCGTCGAACGTGGTGACCATTGTCGCCGACCAGGCGGTTTCGATATCGGTCCTGAACTCGCTTCTCCCCGGCAGCCTGACGATCTCCAAGTCGTCTCCCGCCGGGTCGCCTGCGAGCTTCACTTTCGTCGTCACGTGTGTCGATCCGACGGGTACGGCGCTCAGCGTCCAGAAGGTCGAGGTTCCCGCCAACGGGAGCACGACCATCGACGGGCTGGCCGCCGGCCTGGTCTGCACCCTCGAGGAGGAGCTGCCGGCCGGCTTCGCGCCGGTTACCTTCTCGCCCTCGGACACGGTCACGATCGTGCCCGGGCAGACCGTAACGGTGTCGGCTGCGAACTCCTTGCTCCCACTGGGGATCCAGATCGTCAAGACGGTCCTCCCCATCTCCGGAGCGCCGGGTTCGCCGGTCACCTACACCTACGTCGTGACCAACACCGGTCAGGTGGATCTCGTCGACATCACCGTCGACGACGACAAGCTCGGCCACATCGGGGACATCGCGTTCCTTGCGGTAGGCCAGAGTGCGACCTTGACCAAGGCCACCACGCTCCCGGCGGTTGCCGGGGAGCTGGTGAACGTGGCGATCGCGGTAGGCAAGGACAAGTTCGGCCGCACCACGAGCGATGACGACGACGCCAGCGTCACCGTCGTGCTGGGAACCAAGCAGCGCAGGCTCCCCGCGACGGGCACCGGCGACCTCGCGCTCCTCGCGGTGGGGTTGCTCCTGATGGGTGGCTTCCTGCAGATCGTAGGACGCCTTCGGCCGGTTCCAGTCATTGGGCCGAGCCTCACCGTCCTGGCGATCATCGCTTCGGCGATGAGGAGCGGCTTCCCGGTGCCCGGTAGGCACCGCGAGCCGCCTTTGGGCAGGGACGGCCCGTAGAGAGCAGCTCATAGACGGAGAGAGGGCGGGCTGGTCTCGCCCTCTCTCGCTTTTCCCGGCCAAATCTCTTCTTTGAACGGCCCGCCGACCCTCAAGTGGGGGCTTTCAACCCTCTAGGTATGGTCGAGGCGCAAGGCCAACGGATCAGCGACCATCGGCCTGGGTCCGTCGGCCGGAAGTCCCATCCTCCATTGGGACTCCAAGCAATCGACCTACCGTCGATACGTAGACGCTATGCGATTCAACTGCGTAGCCCCGCTAGGTGCAATGGCATGGTCGTTATGGCCCGCGATTGCTATTTACCCGACCTCGGTCCTACCGGAGACTGTGCTCTAGGAACAACCTGAAAACTTCATTCACTGGAGCCGCATCCGAGAGTGGCTCTCCTGCTCGGGAAGGAAGCTATGTTTAGGATGCGTTCGACGCCGGCACTCGCCGGAAGCCTCGCGTTTGGGCTTATGGCCCTTACCACGATCTTCGCGGTGCCTGCGCTTGCGCAGCCGTCTGGCTATCTGGAGCTCGACGATCCTGCCAACATCAAGTCCGACGGGGGCATCGACTGGGGCAACTCCGGAGCCTATTCGTTCAATTCCCTCACCGGTGTCGTTTCCGTGGCGGGCACGGGCGGGCTCTTCAACGGCGGTGTTTACAACGGGCCGACCACGCCCCCGACCGCGCCTAACCTGATCTCGGCGGACCCGAGCATCGTTGATTGGATGTTTCTCGTGGACCCGCTCGACGTCGATACGACGGCATGCGGAACAGGCGATCCGACCACCTACACCGGTCAGGGCGGTGAGAAGAACGGGCAGCTCTTCAGCGGCATGACCTACAACACGAGCAGCGTGCCGCCCAAGGATGAGATCTCCAATGTCTACGCCATTGCGCGCGAACGTCCCGATGGGGACATCGAGGTGTTCTTCGGGGCCGAGCGGGTCGTCAACAACGGCGACAGCCACATCGACTTCGAGTTTCTCCACGACGACATCACGAAGACCGGGACCTGTCGGGGTCATTTCGAAGGCGACCGCTCGCAGGGCGACGTCCTCCTGGCGGTGGACTTCGAGAACGGCGGATCTCTCGGGACCACAAAGCTCTACATGTGGCACTGTGAGGACGAAGCCGACACTCAGCCGGACGACGGCACCGTCTGCAACCCGCCTGCACACGGGCCGAGCGTGCCCCATTACCAGGAGGTAACGAACTCCGGAGCGTTCGTCTTCGGCGTCAACAGCGGCGGCGGCATCGGCTGCGGTGGCTGGGTCTGCCGCGAGGCGGACGGCGACCGGACGGCCACCGTCCCGACCAACGACTTCATGGAGGGCGGGCTGAACCTGGCGGACCTGGGCGTCACCGGGTGCTTCAACACCTTCCTTCCCCACACCCGGACCGCTCAGGCCGAGAGACAGGAGCCGCTCACCGCAGCGCTGAAGGACTTCGGCGGGCCGGAGGAGTTCGACACCTGCCGTCCACCGGAGATCGTCACGACCTCCGACCCCAGCGGGACCGCCAATCTTCCCGGGATCACCGCCAGCGACCATGTGGTGGTTTCCGGATCGGCCGGCACGGCGGAGGGGACGGTCACCTTCTTCCTGTGCGGCCCGGCGGACGTGACCGTCGGCGGATGCGAAGGCGACGCCGGCGACCAGATCGGCGACCCGGTGGCCCTCGTAGACGGAGAGGCAGACTCGGCGAACACCGATCCCCTGACGGAAGAGGGCAAGTATTGCTGGCGAGCCGAATATGCGCCGGCAGTGGGGAGCCGGTACGAGCCGGCGAGCCACACCAACGCGGCGACCGGCGGAGACAACCCGGAGTGCTTCGAGATCCACAAGCTCAACCCGGCGATCGTGACCGACGCCGACCCGGCAGGCGAGGGCCTTCTTCCGGGAACCTCCGTCACGGACACCGTGACCGTGTCTGGCTCTGGACCGATCCCGACCGGCAGCGTGGAGTTCTGGCTCTGCGGGCCGGCCGACACCAACGAAACCGGATGCCCGAGCGATGCCGGTGACCTCGTCTC
>JBKKBZ010000086.1:0-15864 GCA_046713235.1 Actinomycetota bacterium
ACACAACTCTTCGCCGGAGGACATCGTCGAGCACCGTTGGTGGCCGCGACTGGAACTGGAGGCCGCGAACGATACCATCTACCCTGAAGACTTCCTAGAGAGACTCGATCTGCTTCTGGACGGTGAGGCGGCCGTATAAGTTGGCGCTGCAACGGACGCCGACCGGCTTCGCCGGCGCCGCTGAGCGCCTAACCCGTTGGGCAGACCAGAGCGTCGATAACCGACCTACTCTCGGTCCGAAAGAAGGAGTAGGCCGATGGGCGTGTTAAGCGACCTTGTTGTCGCTACAGATGCAAATGTTGAACGGATTGGCCAGAGTCAGGTGCCGTCCAAGGACTTCAGCGGGATTGACGGTTCAGTGGCAGCAAACGGGTGGATGAAGCTCGCGGCCCGGAGGCGCGCTCACGTATGACCTGATGGCCGGCGACGCCGTGGTGCCGGGAACGTCGCGCGCTGCTCATGGGGAAGGCCGGAGATCGCGAAGAAGCGTTGCCCGAGTGTCTCGGCTAGACTCCCCGGTCGATGGCCGACGTCCAGCAGCTCAAGACGATCGACGGCGTCTACGTCGTCGCTCTGCGATCTCTGGCCGACGACCGGGGCCGGTTCCTGGAGACCTATCGCCGGGAGTGGATTCCCGGCGCTCGGGAGATGGTGCAGGCAAACCGCTCGGACTCCCGCGCGGGCGTCCTGCGCGGACTCCATTACCATCTTTTCCAGGCCGACTTCTGGTACGCGCCCTCCGGCTCGGCCGTCGCGGCGCTCTTCGATTTCCGCGAGTCCTCGTCGACGTATCGCGCGACGGAGATGCTCGAGTTTGGCGACACGAACGAAATCGGCATCTATATCCCCCCCGGCGTAGCGCACGGCTTCTATGCGCTGACCCCGGTAACGATGACCTACCTCGTCGACCAGCACTTCGACGGCTCCGACGAGTTCGGCATCCTCCATGACGACCCGGAAGTCGGAGTCACTTGGCCGCAAGGCGAGCGGATCCTGAGCGAGCGCGACCTTACGAACCCGCGGCTCGCCGATATCCCGGCCGAGAATCGCCCGGCATAGCCTCGGTCGCCACGCCTCCACCTCGCCGGTGAATGAGGACGAACAGGGCGCGAAGACCGGCTACAATCGGCGCCAATGACCGACTTCCTGAGCGCGGTTCGCGAGCGCGTCGTCGTGTTCGACGGCGCGATGGGCACGCAATTACAAGCCGCGGATCTGTCGCTCGACGACTATCGCGGCAAGGAAGGAAACTCGGAGATCCTCAACCTGTCCCGCCCCGACGTCGTGCGCAAGATTCACGAGGCGTATTTCCGCGCCGGCGCCGATGTCGTCGAGACGAACACCTTCGGTGCCAGTCTGGTCGTCCAGGGCGAGTACGAGATGGCCGACGACGTCTACGAGCTGAACGTCGCCGGCGCGCGCCTTGCCGTTGAGGTTGCACGCAGCTTCACGGACCGAGCGCGCTGGGTCGCCGGGTCGATCGGACCCGGCACGAAGCTGCCGAGCCTCGGTCACGCCACGTTCGACGAGCTGACCCGGTCGTACGCCATCCAGGCGCGCGGGTTGATCGACGGTGGATGCGACATTCTCATCATCGAAACGTGCCAGGATCTGCTCCAGGTCAAAACGGCAATCGCCGGCGCCACCGACGCTTTTGCCGAGTCGGGCCGGAAGCTTCCCCTGATCGTCCAGATCACCATCGAGTCCACCGGACAGATGCTTCTGGGCTCGGAGATAGGAGCCGCCCTCACTACGCTGGAGCCCTTCGACGTCGTAGACGTCATCGGACTGAACTGCGCCACGGGACCGGTCGAGATGACCGAGCACGTGCGCTACCTCTGCTCACATTCGCGCCGCCCCGTCAGCGTGCAGCCAAACGCCGGGCTGCCCGAGCTGCGCGACGGCCGGCCGTATTACCCTCTCTCGCCCGAGGACCTCGTCACGCATCAGCGCGTGTTCGTCGAGGAGTTCGGCACCGCCGTCGTGGGGGGGTGCTGCGGGACCACCCCCGAGCACATCCGCCTGCTTGCCGAGGCGGTTCGTGACCGTCCGGTGAAGACACGGGACGAGGAATTCGAGCCCGGCTGTGCCTCGCTGTACGTCGCGCAGCCCTTCAAGCAGGACGTGTCCTTCTTCGTCATCGGAGAGCGCTGCAACACCCTCGGGTCCAAGCGCTTTCGCGAGCTGATTGCCGCCGAGGACTTCGACGGCACGGTAGAGGTGGCGAAGGCACAGATTAGGGAGGGTGCGCACGCTCTCGATGTCTGCGTGGACTTCACCGGCCGGGACGGCGTTCACGACGTCGTGGAAGTCGTGTCGCGCCTCCGGACGCAGTCGACGCTCCCGCTGTTCATCGATTCAACGGAGCCTCCGGTCATCGAGGCTGCTCTGAAGCTGCTGGGTGGGCGGGCCGTCATCAACTCGATCAATCTGGAGGAAGGAACCGGGGAGGACACGCGGCTGATGCGCAACTTGCGGCTGGCAAAACGATTCGGCGCTGCGGTTATTGCCCTGGCCATCGAGGAGAAGGGTCAGGCGACGACTGCCGACTGGAAGATCGCCGTCTGCAAGCGCCTCCGCGACCTTTGTCTCGAGCACGGACTCGAGTCGCACGACATCATCTTCGACACGCTGGTGTTCCCGATCTCGACCGGGCTCGAAGACGCGCGCCGCGCCGGCCTGGAGACGCTTGAGGCTGTAGAGCGCGTGAAGACCGAGCTTCCCGGATGCTTCACCTCCCTGGGCATCTCGAACGTGTCGTTTGGACTCAATCCTGCGGGGCGGCAGGTACTCAACTCGGTGTTCCTCAACCTGGCCGTGGCGCGCGGGCTCGATGCGGCGATCGTCTCTCCGGCCAAGATTCTCCCGACATCACGAATCCCCGAAGAGCAGCGCGAGGCGGCTCTCGATCTCATCTACGATCGCCGCTCCGAAGGTGTCGATCCTCTCCAGGTCTTCATCAAGCTGTTCGAAGGCGTGTCGGCCACCGGCGGATCCGCGCGCGAAGATCTGGCGACCCTGCCGCTGGAGGAGCGACTGAAGCGCCGCATCGTCGACGGTGAGCGCAATGGCCTGGAGGCGGACCTCGATGAGGCCCTCACGAAGTACGAAGCACTCGCGATCGTCAATGAATATCTGCTGGAAGGAATGAAGGTCGTCGGTGAGCTGTTCGCCTCGGGGGAGATGCAGTTGCCGTTCGTTCTCCAGTCGGCGGAGACGATGAAGAGATCGGTCGCCTATCTTGAGCCGCACATGGAACGGTTGGGAGACGGCTCGAAGGGCAAGATCGTTCTCGCGACCGTCAAAGGCGATGTGCACGACATCGGAAAGAACCTCGTCGACATCATTCTGTCGAACAACGGTTACAGCGTGTTCAATATCGGGATCAAGCAGCCGATCCAGAGCATCATCGAAGCGGCGGAACGGGAGCGAGTGGACGCAATCGGACTGTCGGGATTGCTCGTGAAGTCGACCCTCGTGATGCGCGAAGACCTGGAGGAGCTGAATCGGCGCACGCTCTGGCACTACCCCGTTCTGCTCGGGGGCGCCGCCCTCACCCGGTCCTATGTCGAGAAGGACCTGCGAGATATCTACAAGGGCCGGGTCTTCTACGGGCGGGACGCCTTCGAAGGTTTGCGCACCATGGAAGCCATCATGGCCGACAAGCGGGGCGAGACGCCCTTGGAGATCGACACTTCGCCCAAGCCTCGCGTCGTGCGCCGTGCCGCCGTTCCTGTCGGCGAGGACCTGCCTGCCAGATCGAGCGTCGCAACCAACGTGCCCGTTCCGGCTGCGCCCTTCTTCGGCTCGCGGGTGGTGAAAGGTCTCGCCGTTCCGGAAATAGCGCGGTACCTGAACAAGGTCGCGCTCTATCGTGGGCAGTGGCAGTACCGGCGCACGAAGGAGCAGTCACCCGAGCAGTATCAGGCTTTCCTCGACGAAACGGTGGAGCCGATCTTCCGGTCGTGGTTGGATCGTTGCATCGCCGAGCAGATTCTCGTGCCGGCGGTCGTCTACGGCTACTTCCCGGCGCAGTCCGAGGACGACGACCTTATCGTCTATCGCGACGACGGCACTACCGAATGGGTCCGTTTCACGTTCCCTCGGCAGCCGCGCGATCGCCGCATGTGCATCGCGGACTTTTTCCGGCCGAAGTCCTCTGGAGAGTTCGACGTCGTCGCGTTTCATCTCGTCACGATGGGCCACGGTGTCTCGGAGGTTGCACGTCAATTGTTCGAGAGCAACCAGTACACGGACTATCTCTATCTGCACGGCCTCTCCGTCGAGATGGCGGAGGCACTGGCCGAGCTCTGGCACCGCCGGGTGCGTGAGGAGCTGGGTATCGCCGGCGACGATGCTCCGACTCCCGAAGGGCTCTTCAAACAGGGATACCGTGGCTCGCGATACTCGTTCGGCTACCCTGCTTGCCCGAATCTCGAGGACCAGAGACAGATCTTCGAGTTGCTGCGGCCGGAACGGATCGGCGTGGCTTTGAGCGAGGAGTTCCAGCTTCAGCCGGAGCAGTCGACGAGCGCCATTCTCGTGCATCACCCCGAAGCCAGGTACTTTTCGGTGGGGCGCCCGGCGCTCCTCCCGCAAGACTAAAGCGCCCCTCGCGGCGCATCCCGGCGGCGCTAGTCGCGGCTGAACTCTTCAATTTTTATATGGACGATGAACAGGGGAGAGACCGGCCGGTCGCCGGTGCGGTCCTGGTCTAAAAACCGTTGGAGAATGGCAGGCGCCGCATCCGATCCTTCGAGCAGCGTGCCGATGCGCCGGCCGTCGGGGAGTTGGCCGCCGGTACTCGCAACGATCATGAAGGTGCTCCCGATCCGGCCGGCCTTGTCGGACAGCATCACGAGGTCGGCCGACGACGAAGGCGCCGGCCCTTGCGAGGCTTGGATCGTGTATCCGGGGTCGCCGGCGCGGTCGGCCGCGATGAACGCCGGGGTGCCTCCCATCACGCGGTCGAAGGACAGTGAATCGTAGTACTTCTTTCTCGCAAGAAACAGAAACGAGCGCGCTGCGTCCGGTGCGTCGCGCGGGTCGATCTTGAACTGCAAGTCCCCGCAGTACGTCGAGATGGTCGCGACGTAGATGCTATCGAGATCGATCTCCGAAGGGTGCGGCACGGAGAAAGGCCCGGGGCTCCGGCTGGGCGCGGGAGGCTTCGCACCCGTGCACGATGCCACGGTCGCCGTCGGCCGCGCGGGCGAAGGCTTGGGTGTCGGGCGCGTGTACGCCCGAATTCCCGCGACGAGCGCAACGAAAGCGAGGACCGCTCCCGTCCACCAAGCGGCGGTTCTTACGACGTGTGCCCGGCGGCGTGTCGCGCTCCGGGCCGCGCGGTCCGCTGCTCGCTTGCGTGCCAGCCGCTTTCGATCGGATCCTCGGCTCATGACGTGGACCGAGCCGCTGCGCGCCTCAGATTTCCTTCACCGTCACGCTCACGATGTAGATCTTAGGCCGGGGAGCGGCTTTTTCGACCGGAGCCTGCATCATGGCACCGATGGTCTTGTCCGAGGCTGCATCCATCTTGCCGAGCACGGTGTAATCGGGCTTCAGCTTGACGTCACGATAGACGATGAAAAACTGACTCCCGTTAGTGTCCGGCTGTCCCGAGTTGGCCATAGCGACGACCCCTCGGAGGTATTGGGTTTCCGGAGGGGCTCCTCGCACGTACTGGCTCGTCGCGGAGGGAGCCGGCGTCTCGATCGCGAATTGGTACCCCGGGTCGCCGGTCCCGTCTCCCTTCGGATCCCCACCTTGAACCAACTGGAACGGGGGGGTCTGCTCGACACGATGAAACGTGAGCCCGTTGTAGAAGCCTTCTTTCGCGAGAAAGACGAAGTTGTTCACGGCCTTGGGTGCGGCTTTGGGATCGAGGGTCATCTTTATGGTCCCGCAAGTAGTGACCATGGTCACCTCGTACTTCCGATCGTTCTTGACTACCTGCGGAGGAGGCGTCGAGTAGGCCTTGGGTGCGGAGGGTGTCGCGCGCGGCCCCTTGCATCTCACACCCGACGGTGGGGAAGCGTTGAGCGGAATCGTCGGCGTAGGACTTGCCTTGGCCGACGGCTTCTGGTCGTCTCCTAACTGGGTGGCGATCAGGATACCGGCCACGGCCGCAACGGCAACACCGGCGCTTACCCAGATTCTGATCAGCCGCATCCGGCGCTGCCGGCGACGCAGATCCCGGGCCATTTCCCGCTTGCGCTGCAGTCGTTTGTCTTGTGCGCGTTTCGTCACCTGGTTCCTCCGATCCGTCCGTCGGTACGTGGGATCCCGGCGAGCCCCCGCCACGCGAGGTCCGACAGATCCCGGACAAGCTTTTCCCTATCAACTTCACGCCGTTCCAGCCACCACTGTGCCACCGACTCGGGGATACCGATGACGGCGCGAGCCAGCAGCTCGGACTCGCCCATCGGCAGCCCGGTCTCGGCGGCGATGATGGGAGCGATGCGCATGACCATGGTGTCTCGGAAACCCTCGATCTCCTCTCGGAAGTCCGGGTCGGCTCCCATGGTCTCCCGAAACAGCAGCCGGAAGCTGGCCTCGTTCTCGTCGATGAATGAGAAGTACGCCTCGACCCCCCGGTGGATGCGCTCTCGGTTGTTCGGTGCGGCGGCGATGGCTCGCTCTACCAGCGTGAGTAGCCGCTTGATGTCCTCGTGAAGCAGCGCGAGGTAGAGCTCCTTCTTGCTTTCGAAATGCTGGTAGAGCACCGGTTTGGTTACACCCGCACTACCGGCGATCTGTTCCATCACGGCTCCGTGGTAGCCGTCGTCGGCGAAGATCGCGCGCGCGACTTCCAGCAGCTGCGCTCTCCGCGCCTCGGCCGACAGACGCCGGGTTGCCATCAGGCCTCCATGCTCACAGGTTGACGGAAGAAGGTCACAAGCCTACAGTCGGAGTGTAAGTTACCAGCAAGTAACCCCCCGCCGCGCAATGCGGCGGGGCCTGTGGGAGGGATCACGATGCCGCACTTCGGCTTGACGGAAGAGCAGGCGGAGTTCCGCAAGTGGGTTCGGGACTTTGCCGAGCGGGAGATCCGCCCCGTCGCCGCACAATACGACGAGACGGAAGACTTTCCCTGGCCGGTGGTGAAGAAGGCTGCCGAGATCGGTCTCTACGGCATCGAGTTCTACATGCAGGCCGTCGCCGACGAGTCGGGGCTGCTCTTGCCGCTGGCGCTCGAGAATGCATGCTGGGGGTGTGCGGGTATCGGCCTCGCGCTCTTCGGCACCGGTCTGCCGCTGTCGGCACTGAGCGCGACCGGCACTCCGGAACAACTCTCCAGGTGGGCGCCGCTGATGTTCGGAACGCCGGAGGACCCCAAGCTCGGGGCTTTCGCGGTGACCGAACCGCAAGCCGGATCCGACGTTTCCAAACTGAGGACGACGGCAAAGCGCGAGCGCGACGGATGGCTGCTGAACGGCACCAAGGTCTTCATCACCAACGGAGGAATCGCCGACGTGCATATCGTGGTGGCAACCGTCGATCACTCGCTGGGGCACCGCGGTCAGGCGTCGTTCATCGTGGAACCCGGGAATCCGGGCCTGAGGATGGGAAAGAAGGAAAGGAAGCTCGGGATCCGCGCGTCGCATACGGCGGAGGTCATCCTCGGAGACTGCTGGGTTCCCGGCGATCAGTTGCTGGGTGGTGAAGAGCGGCTGGAGGCGAAGCTCGAGCGTGCGCGTTCCGGTCAGTCCACCGGCCGCGCGTCGGGTGCACTCGCCACGTTCGAGGCGACCCGGCCGTCGGTCGGGGCCCAAGCCGTCGGGATCGCCACCGCTGCTTGGGAGTTCGCGCGCGACTATGCAAAGGAGCGGGAAGCTTTCGGCCGGCCCATCATCGAGCACGAGGGGGTCGCCTTTCGCCTCGCCGACATGGTCATGGAGACCGACGCAGCTCGCCTGCTCGTGTGGCGAGCCGCATGGATGGCTCGCAGCGGCCAGCCGTTCGAGCACGCAGAAGGCTCCATGTCGAAGCTCAAGGCCGGAGAAGTGGCCGTAAGCGTGACCGAACAGGCCATCCAGATCCTCGGGGGGTACGGCTATATCAAGGACTTCCCGGTCGAGAAATGGTACCGGGACGCCAAGATCTACACGCTGTTCGAGGGGACCAGCGAGATTCAGCGCCTGGTCATCGGCCGGGCTCTCGCGGCAAGCTGACGAAGCGTTGCCTTCTGTGGACCGTTTGGCAGTGTCGCACCAATGGAATTGCCCTCACCGGGCGAAACGACTGTAATTGCCGGACAAGTAAACTATAGATATATAATTATTTGTAACTTGACAAATGAGTAGTTTGCATAAGATGATAACGGGTGGCGAGGGGGCCGCTCGGGGGGTGGTTTTGGAGTAGCCGGTACCTAGCCCCCAAGAGGGCTAGGCCGGAACGCCTGCGCTGTACCTAGGCCGGAACGACTCCGCTGCGCTCGCGCAAAGCATGACGGGTTTCGACGATGTTCGAGCGCTCAATGTAGGGGGGATCATGACAAGGAAAGCACCGCTCGTATTCATGTTGCTCTTCACGCTCCTTGCGAGTGTGTCGGGCGCGTTTGCTCATCCGGGTGGCACGACTGCCATCATCGGCGGCTTCGAGATCGAGGGAAACCTCGCCGACGACTCGGGCGCCGGGGACCCGATCGACTGGGACACACCGCCCCCGAACCTCACGAGCTTCACCGACGTCGCCGGATCCGGAGACAACATATTCGGACTCGGCTCCAAGGAGCTTGAGCCCGGCGGCTGGATCTGTAAGACCGGAAGCGCCCCCGGCAAGGACGACATCGTCGCCGGGCAGGTCGCCTTCCGTAAGTTCGGTGGTAAGCAGTTCGTGTACGTGAACTTCACCCGCGCCGCCGTCAACGGCGACGCTCACATGGACTACGAGTTCCACCAGTCCACCGACCCGAACCCGAGCTGTCCGCAGACCCCGGTTCGGACCAACGGGGACATTGTCATCACCTTCGATACCGAGAACGGCGGGGCGACGATCTTCGTCCGCGCGTTCCAGTGGCAAGGTACCGCTACGATCGGCACGCTTGTCGAGCTGTCGCTCGGCAACCACGGCGTGTCCTTCGACGGCTCCGTGAACATCCCCAACACGATCCCCGGGCACAGTGCCGGGGACTTTGGAGAGGCGGCGCTCAATCTCACCGACACGATCGGAGAGATCGGCTGCGGCCAGTTCGCCGGGGCCTACATGAAGACGAGGGCCGCGACGGCAATCAACGCGGCGCTCAAGGACCGAACGGACTCCAAGCCGATCGACGTGGGCAACTGCCCGAACTCCGATTTGCACAAGGCGGTGCGCAACGTCACCACCAGCGGGACGTTCGACACGAGTGCCACCGCCAGTCCGGGCGACGTCATCGAGTACCGGCTCACCTACGAAAACCACGGTGACGGAGCAGCGACAAATGTCACGATCACCGAGCCGGTGCCCGTGCACTCGACGTTCCAGAGCTGCTCTACCTCTTGCGCGACGACCGGAACCTCTCCGGGCAGCATCGTCACCTGGAAGCTGGGAACGGTTGCCCCGGGAGGCGTTCGGGTGGTGACCTTCCGGGTCGTCCTGGATTCCTCGTTCCCGTCCGGCCAGACCCAGATCACCAACGTGGCCACAGTCGACACCGACCAGGAGCCGCCGAAGGAATCCAACCCCGCAGTCGTCACGGTCAGTGCCAACGCGAACTCCGAGTTGCACAAGGCCGTGCGGAACGAGACCAGCGGTGGAACCTTCGTCACGGGCACAACGGCCGATCCGGGTGATGTCATCGAGTACCGGCTCACCTACCACAACCACGGCAACGGCGATGCCACCGGCGTGGTCATCACCGACGAGGTGCCGGACCGCTCGACGTTCCTTTCGTGCTCCAGCGGATGCACCAACAGCGGCACCTCCCCGGGCAGCACGATCACCTGGAACATCGGGACCGTTCCCGGCGGCGGGAGCGTAGTGGTGACCTTCCGCGTCCAGCTCGACTCCTCCTTCCCGGCCGGGACTACCGTTATTGCCAACGTGGCCACGGTGGACACCGACCAGGAGCCGCCGAAGGACTCCAACGAGACCACGGTGACGGTGACGGCCGCTCCGATCATCAACTTCGCCAAGGCGGCCAACAAGGGGCAGGCGAGCCCGGGGGATACGATCATCTACACCCTTACGTACTCCAACACCGGCAATGCGCCGGCAACCGGAGTCGTGATCACCGAACCCGTTCCCGGGCAGACGAGCTTCGTCTCCTGCACCGGTGGGTGCACCACCGACGGGCCGCCGGTAACCACGGTGACCTGGAACATCGGCACGGTCCCGGCCGGGGGCGGCGGTAGCGTTACGCTCACGGTCAAGGTCGGCGCGCTCACGAGCTGTCTGATCTGCAACATTGCCACGATCGACAGCGCTCAGACCGCGCCGAAGCAATCGAACCAGGTCTGCGTCATCGCGGCTCCCACGCCGGATCCGTCCAAGGCCAACGCCAAGGGCAGCGCATTCGGGGCGAAGGTTGTCGTGCCCGCGCTGTCGGTGAACCAGACGCTCACGCCCGTGTCCACAACCCGGACTGGGGTCGGAACGACCAACAAGTCGGCCCAGCAACTGGACGTCGACGTTCCGCCGCCGCCTCCGGGCTCGGCGCTCCGGGCCGACGTCCTTCGGTCGCAGAGCAACAGCAAGGTGACCGCCTCGCCGGCTCAGGCCGTCCAGACGAGCACCTCGGAGACCGTGAACGTCAACGTGCTCAACGGCACAGTGACTGCCTCGGTCGTCCGGGCCGTTGCCCAGACCACCGCCAGCGGCACCGCCTCGTCGTTTAGCTCGACCGGCTCCGATATCGAGGGTCTGGTCGTGTCCGGGGTGGCCGTCAACGACATCACCCCGAACCAGCGGATCGACTTGGTCGGTCCGGCGTTTGGACCGGGAAGCTACGTGATGATCTACGAGCGGGTCGGTGCGACCACCAGGCCTCCGGCCGGTCAGCTCTCCGGCGGGAAGTTCACGGCCGACCTCACGGTGAACATGATTCACGTGAAGGTGACCAACAACACCCTTACGCCGGTCAACGAGGCGGCCGAGGTCATCGTGTCCAACGCGGTGGCGCACTCGGAGTTTCCACAGACGACGTTGTGTGCCGCGCCGCGCATCCAGTCGGTGAGCGGGCACGCGTTCATACTGTCGGAATCCACCAACCCGAGCGTGCTCCCGCTGCTCTTCGGTCTGTCGCAGATCCCGACGACCGGGGGCACGAGCCACCAGAACCTCAAATCGGTTTCGACCTCCGCCGCTTCGGCCGGAGTGTCCGAGTCCGATAGCCAAGGCACTCTGGGGGCGACCGCAAGCACAGCCTCGAGCTGGGCGAGGGCGGAGAATGTCTGCTTGCTCGTCACTGCCGGGGTTTGCACGATCAGCGCGGAAACGGTGCGCTCGCAGGCCAACAGCACGGCCGGCGGGTCTGGCGCCACCTCTAACGCCACCGGCACGCAACTGGTGAACGTGAAGGTGGGGACGGAGACGCTGACGAACACGCCGGCGCCCAACACCGTCATCCCGATCCTCGGGGTCGGGTTCGTCATCCTGAACGAGCAGTTCTGCGACGGCGGGGCCGCCCTGCCGACCTGCACCGGATCGACGAGCACGGGGCTCACCGTACGAGCCATCCACGTCATCGTCACGGTTGGGACGACGGCGGGAGCCGAGATAATCGTGGCCGAGGCCCACTCGGACGCGAGCTTCGTGTAACACGGTCCGCAGTTTCTTGGGAGGGCCCGGCTTTGCGGGGCCCTCCCCCTTTGGTGGACGGCCGGAGCAGTTGTCGGCGAGTAGCGCTACGCCGGGAAGCTCGGATCGCACCGCCGCCAGCCTGATTTTCTGGTAGCTGCCGTATGAGGTGCCGGCCGCGGCACTTTTTGGCGAGTGGCGATTGCCCGTGCTCCTTCGCGAGCGCGGAGCGTAACGTCACCTGCTCCTGTTGAGGTCCAAAGTGTCTAGCGAGCAACCAGCTCACAGTTGACTGCCGGAGCTCACGATCCTCGGGAAAGCTTTCATTTGCTGTGAAATTTCTCTCATAGGAGAGAAGCGGGAAAAGAGGGATACTAGAGAAAGCGGAGCGCTAGCCGACCAGGAGCGGAGAAGTCGGAGGAGACGAGCCGCGCAAGTCGCGGGGGGAGGAAGGCAGGATGCGACGCTTCGTAGTCGTTCTCGCTCTCACGTTGACCGTCATGGTCCTGGGGATGCCGGTGGCACAGGCCGGCAGCCCGCATTTCGTCGGTGACGTGACCGTGAGCCGAACCGATAACAGCTTGACCGTCTCCGGCAAGGAAGCCGGTCTCGGCAACGAGGAGCAGGTTCACATCGTGGTCACCGCCACCGCCGAATGCATCAATGGGGGGAGTCATCACCCGAAGGCGGCCAACAAGCAGTCCGTTTCCGCGGCCGGGGACTTTCCGGTGCAGAACGGCAAGGCCAACTTCACCTTGACGGTGACGGCGACGTTCCAGCCGAACTGCAGCCCGCCGATGACCGTAAGGTTCACCGGCGTCACTGTGAGCGATACAACCAACGGAATCTCAAGGAGCTTCCCGGGTCCCTTCTAAAGGCGGACGCCGAGAAGTAATACCGGCACAAGAGAAGGGGGGGCGGAGATCGCTCCCTCCTCTTTTGGTCCCGTATACCATGAGCATCGTGGTTCTATCCGTTCGGCTCGTCCTGCTCGCGGCCCCGCGCGGGTACTGCGCCGGCGTGGATCGCGCCGTTGAGACGGTGGAGCGGGCACTCGAGAAATACGGGGCACCCGTCTACGTCCGAAAGCAGATCGTGCACAACGTCCACGTCGTTCGCGATCTCGAAGAAAAGGGCGCCGTCTTCGTCGAGGAGCTTGCCGAGGTTCCGGAAGGCGCGCCGGCCGTCCTCAGCGCGCACGGCGTGTCCCCGGATGTCTACGCGGAGGGGGACAGGCGATCGCTTCAGGTGATCGATGCCACGTGCCCGCTGGTGACCAAGGTGCACATCGAAGCCCGCCGGTTCGCGGCCGACGGCTACCACATCATCCTCATCGGACACGAAGGCCACGAAGAAGTTGTCGGCACGATGGGGGAAGTCCCGGCGTCGGTCACCCTGGTGGGTAACGTGCAGCAAGCGGAGTCCGTGGGCATCCCGGCCGGCGACCGCATCGCCTACCTGTCGCAGACCACTCTGTCCGTCGACGAAACCAACGAGATCATAGGGGTGCTCCGCCGCCGCTTCCCGGGGATCCAAGGACCGCCGCGCGAGGATATTTGCTACGCGACCCAAAACCGCCAGGAGTCGGTCAAGAGCGTGGCGTCGCGGTCCGACGTCGTGCTGGTGATCGGCTCGGACAACTCCTCGAATTCCAAGCGGCTCGCGGAGGTGGCCGAGGCGTATGGGGCCCGGAGCTACCTGATCGACGACGAGACCGAAATCCGTGAGGAGTGGCTCGCCGGGGCCACCGTCGCCGGGATCACCTCGGGGGCCTCCGCTCCCGAGTGGCTCGTCGACCGCGTGGTCGGTTGGTTCCGGGCTCGGGGTGTCGCCGAGGTCGAGGAGGTGCGCGTGGTGGACGAAGACGTCCATTTCGCGCTTCCGAAACAACTCGGCATGGGATGATCTACCGTTTTTTCCCACTGTCCCCGGGCGAATCAGCCTGATACGGTTATCCGGCCGATAGCGAAGTAAGGGGGAAGGGGGAAAAGCCGGAAAGACGGGGAACTCTCCGAAGCGCCACCTCTTGGGCTGAAGAGTGCGATTCCCGTCCCGGCCATTTCCACCCCCACGACCATAAAGGGGGCAGCGCGTGGAAACATCGACTGAATCTGCGGCGATCCACAGGGGCAAGACACTGTGGCGGAGCCGGTTGCCTGCGGCGGTTTTGGCGCTGGCGCTGGTGGCGTCGTGGCAGCTTTTTCTGAACGGGCGGCCGGCGCAGGCCGTCACGGGAGACATCGGTTCCGCGTCGATTGAGATCGACAGCAGCGCCAACCTCTATCCCGGGGATAGCGCCAAGAACTGCTCCACGGCGTCGTTTGCGGGAGTCGCCGACTGGGTCACCGACTGCGCCGCCAACACCGACTCCGCGACGCTGGTTCAAAGCATTGCAACCGGCCTGATCCCCGGGGTAACGAGCAAGGTCGGCGGCACCGGTCACTGGGCGGGCGTGCGCATCGTCGACGGCATCGCCGGCGACGACCAGGACATCTTTCTGACCGGAGGCAAGGAGAACGACACCAGCACCTGGAACGTCGGTCCCGGAACAGTGGGTTCCTCCAAGTACGACGCCACCCAGGCGTATCTGGCCAACAACCAGCAATTCCTGTTCTTCGGCATGGAGCGCCGCGGCAACAACGGCACCACGGCGTTTGACTTCGAGTTCAGCCAGAATGCCCCTCCGGCCGGAGAGAACTACATTCCGACCCGGACCAACGGCGACGTGCTCTGGACCTTCGAGATGCAGGGAGCCGGTAACAGCGGCAGTGCGGTCCCGCACTACTTCGTTTGGAGCGCGTCGCTGTCCAAGTACGTGGAGCAGACCACGCTTCCCGCAGGAACCGAGGCCACGATCAATACCAACCGGACCACGCCCTCGGCCCCTTGGGGTCGCGTCGATACCCACGGCAACTGGGTAGGCGACGCCTTCGACCGCTTCGCTTTCGCCGAGGCGAAGGTGCCGCTGTCGGTATTGCCGGGGGTCAGCGCCTGCGGCGGCCGTGCTTACGTCCAGGTACGCACGCGCTCGTCTTCGACCGAAAACAGCGACCTCAAGGACACCACGAAGATCTTCGAGTTCGTCTTCGGCACGCCGACGGCATCGGCCAGCAAGCAGTCGGCAAACGGCGCGACCGGGGTCGTGACCCTGACGTCGAGCCAGAGCGGCATCTCCGGGACTCCGCTGTGGCAGTGGCAGCGACTGACCGTGATCGCCCCGGCGACCACGCCGACCTGGAACAACATTGCCGGAGCCACGTCCTCGACTCTTAACTACTCGAGCTTCGAGGCGGACGATCCAACGACGGATGCCACGGGGGCCTTCACTCTGACGGGCATCGCCTCCGGAAACTATGTGGGGAAGGTCCATATCGTGCAGCTGCGAGTTCAGGCCAGCGACGGCACGACCGGCTGTCTGGCCACGTCGCCTGCCGTAACCGTCAAGAAGGTTATTGCGGTCGATCCGTAGATCGTAGGAGCATTCGAAGCAAAGAGCCGCCGGATTCGGCGGCTCTTTGCTATCGGAAGGTTCGTTTGGTGCTTTTTGCGCCCATAATCCGTAGTGCATGGCCACGTTGTGTGGGTTGCTTTGCCTCGTTCCGGATGTTACTTTGGCCCACCTGGAGACTTTTGTCGGAGGATAAGGGGATCGGAGGCACGGGGGGCAGGGGCTGAAGGATCCTGCGAATGCGGCCATCGAAGTGCCCGAGGAGTTAGGGGCGTCATTTCTCAAGGGGGATTCAGGATGAGTAAACGTGGCATGATGGGTGGACGGCGCGCGCGGCTTTGGCTTTCGATAGGGATCGCGTTTGTCATTGCCGGCTTGCAGCCGGTGGGAGCGCTCGCCATTCAAGGAAACCTCGGCTCAGCGTCGATCCAGATCGACAGCAGCGCCAACGTTTTTCCGGGAGATAGCACGAAGAACTGCAGCACGGCGTCGTTTTCCGCGGTCACCGACTGGGTCACCGACTGCGCCGCCAACACCGACTCCGCGACGCTGGTTCAAAGCATTGCAACCGGCCTGATCCCCGGGGTCACGAGCAAGGCCGGCGGCACCGGTCACTGGGCGGGCGTGCGCATCGTCGACGGCATCGCCGGCGACGACCAGGACATCTTTCTGACCGGAGGCAAGGAGAACGACAC
>JBKKBZ010000087.1:0-6072 GCA_046713235.1 Actinomycetota bacterium
CCCCCCCGGGCGCGGGCCCCCCGCCGGGGGGGGGGGGGGGGGGGGGGGGGGCCGCCCCCCCCCCCCCCGCCGCAATCCCGGCGACCGGTTATCGCGAGCGCCAGCACGCCGGTAAGACTCGCAAGGAACGCGCACGCAATCGCTCCGAGTGCGAGACGGTGGTGGCCGGTCGCGAGCCCGGCGGCCCCGACCGTGGCCGCATCACCGAGCCGGTCGCCGACCTCGTTGAGCGCCACGCCGAAGGGACGCGTGCGCCTCATCCGCCGCGCAACAGATCCGTCCAGCGCGTTCAGCGCCAGCCGGAAGAGCACCAGCGGGGGCACCGCGAGCCACAGAGCCGGCCGGCCGAGCAGGCCACCGGCCGCGATCGTGGCGCCGGCAGCAAAGCTGATCCCGACCGATGCGATCGTCAGTGCGTCGGGCGACACCGACCGACGCACAAGCACGTCCTCCGCCGGCTTCAGCGCCCGCACGAAGCGCGGCTTGAGCCCGTAAATTCCCGACACGCGCGACCTCCTCGACGGTTTTGCCGACGAGATCGATGATCGGGCACGGCTGCGCGCCGCGGTAGACGAGATCGTGCCCCATCCGGCGGCCCCTACGACCCAAATCCGCCTGGGTACTTTCGGAACCTAGTCTCCTCGGTCGAGGCCCTTCTGGATCGCGTAGCGCATTAGCTCGTAACGACGGCGGAGCCGGAGCTTGGTCAGGATGTTTTGCACGTGGTTCTGGACCGTCTTCACCGAGACGAAGAGCTGCTCGGCGATCTCGCGGTACGGATACCCCTTCGCCACCAGCTTCAGCACCTCGTTTTCTCGCGGTGTGAGCTTGGGCTCCGACGGCGTGCCGCCGGCCACCCGGCGAAACTCGTTGAGCACGAGCCCGGCCAGCGACGCCGTGAACACCGGCTCCCCATCAGCCACACGGCGGATCGCGTCGCTGATCTCGCCGGCCGTGGAGCTTTTCAGCAGATACCCCGCGGCGCCTGCCTTCACCGCCTCGAGGACGTCGGCTTCCTCGCCCGACGCCGACAGCACGAGGACGCGCATGTGGGGCGACTCTTCGATGATTCTTCGGGTTGCTTCTGCCCCCGATACCACCGGCAGGTTGAGATCCATGACGACGATCTCGGGCATCGCATCGCGTGCGCGTTCGATTGCCTCTCCCCCGTCGGCCGCTTCGGCAACAACCGTCGCGACCCCAGACTGCTCGAGATCGTGACGCACGCCGCCTCGCCAGATCGGATGATCGTCGACGATCATGACGCGAATCGGGCCTCGCCCCTCCTCAGGCACGGGCGACCGGCACCTCCATCTCGATGATGGTTCCGTTTCCCGGGGCGCTGGAGATCCGAACTCTCCCACCGAGCTCTTCGACCCGGCCGATCACGCTTTTCAGGATTCCGGCCTTGCCGGCGACGCGCAGCGCGTCGGCGTCGAAGACGAACCCCGCGCCGTCGTCCCGCACGCTCACCACCAGGCGGCCCTCGTCGATCTCCGCGAAGACGGTCGCCCGATCGGTCCCCGCGTGCGCGGCGACGTTGCGCAGGGCCTGCCGGACCGCCGCCGCGATCGGCTCGACGGCCCCGCGTTCGAGCAACACCGGACCGACGGTGCTCACCTCCACCCGCAGATCCGTCGCTTCACGCCCGACGGCCTCGAGTGCATCGCGCAGCGAGCGGATACCGACCGGGGGCGCATCCGGCTCGCGCATGATCAGCGACCGCAACTCCGCTTCCTGCGCGGACGCCAGCTCCGCGAGTCCGGCCACCTCCTTGCGACTCAGCCTTGCGGCGCCGGCAAGCTCCCTGCCGCGCTTGTTAATCATCGACAGCGTTTGCAATACGGAATCGTGAATCTGTCGCGCAATCGCCTCACGCTCGGCCAGCCGCGCGGAGCGCTCCCGTTCACGCATCGTCTCTTCCGTGGCCAGACGCACGTCTTGCCGGCTTCGCTCGAGCAATCCCGATACGAGACCCACGACAACCCCGGCGACGGCATACAGCACGGTTCCGGTCGCCAACGATTGCACCTGCGCCCCTTCGAGCGCGGCCAGCGGCACGCCGTTGATCGGGCGGGCCAGCGCCAGCATCCCGCCGAGCAGCAGTCCGACCCCTGCCCCGGAGGCGGGCCCGCCGGCAACTCCCCAGGCGAGCGCGGCACTCACCGGATAGGCAGATGCGAAAAACGCATTGCCGATGATGCTGCCGCGATGCACAACGAGGCCCGAAAGAACGATCAGCCCACCGCAGATCAACAGGTCGCCGATGAGTGCCCGACCTCGGCGCTCGCTGCGGGGCTCGGCGGTCAGCCACGCCGTCCATGCGCCGGCCACGCCGATCGCGGCCCACGCGAGTCCGGGCCGCGCGAGCGCGTCGCGGTTGACGAACGCAAGGGTGGCCATCCAAATCAAGGCCACCCACCGGAACACGACGATGCCGCGCTCCAGCGTGCGCGTCGTGTCGTTGGACCCCGAGCTCATGCGGACCCCTCCCACAGCTTGGCCCGCTCACCCGGCGAGAGATCGGAGACTGCCACTCCGCGGTCGGCGGCAGTGGCTTCCAGGCGCAGCAGACGGTCGCGGAAAGCCCGGGCCCTTCGCCGCAGGGCCGATTCCGCGTCCACTCCGGCGCGCCGTGCAGCCGCAACGACCGCCCAGAGAAGCTCCCCGAAGGCCTCCTCGTCTGCGGGCGGCTCCTCTTCCGGTCCTCCGTCGGGCAGCGCCAACTTCTCGGTCCGCCCGCCGAGCTTCTGAGCGTAGGCGAGCGCAGGAAGCGCCTCCGGGACACCCTCGACGACCGAGCGACGTCCCTTCTCGTGATCCTTGATGACCTCCCAGTTGGCCACCACCTCTCCCGCGCCGGAAACCTCGACGTTGCCGAAAACATGCGGATGCCGCGTGACCAGTTTCGTTGCGATGCGGTCGGCGACGTCGTCGATGTCGAAGTGCCCGGCGTCCCAGGCAACCTGGGCGTGGAAGACAACTTGCAGCAAGAGGTCGCCGAGTTCCTCGGCGAGGTGATCGCGGTTCGTTCCCTCGATGGCCTCCAGCAGTTCATAACTTTCGTCCAGCAGGTATCTCGCGAGGGTTTCGTGCGTCTGTTCGGCGTCCCACGGGCATCCCCCGGGACCCCGCAGCCGGGTCATTACTCGGACGAGATCGAGCAAGCGATGTCCGGCCGGCGCGCGGCCGACGACCACCTCGACCTCGAGGTCTCCCTTCAGGGCGTGCTCGAAGACCGCCTTCGTCAGAGCCTCCGCGTTGTCGACCGGCAAAAGAAACGTCGCCTCGCCGTGCTCGGCGGCGGCGCCGGCAAGCCGCTCGGCAAGTGCGCCGGCGCCGGGCAGCGACGCCTCGTGCACATGGGCGAGCAGGCGAAGCGACGCGCGTATACCGGCGCCGGGCACCGCCGTTTCACCGGCAAGCCGCTCGGGGTCGGCTTCGGCGAGCGAGGTCACCGCAATCTCAGCCTCGCGCAGCCGGTCGGCGAGCGGATCCCCCGGTGCCGCGAACACCAGCCCGCGAGAGAGCGCCTGCCACGCCTCCAACGGCAGCAGATCCGGCGAAGCGGATCCCTGTCGAACGAGAACGAGGCGCGCCATCGGCGCGTAGCGTATCGCGGGTAATACTGGCGCGGTGCTTGCGGCCGTGCCACACTGTGTGTACGCGAGAGAGGAGGTGGTCCCAACTTGTCATATAGCAAACGGACCCGCGAGGTGGCTGTCCGCTAAGGGAGCCGCTCGGGACCACCTGCTTCTCTCAGAACGAGCGGCCGGCGGAATCCCAACAGCGACACCGAGTCGACGGTGCCCGGACTAGTCCACCGGGCCGGCGCTATGGCGCCAAGCCTGCGACGAAGCGTATGAGAAGGGGCGCCAGCGAGCGCCCCTTCTCGCTTCTCCCGGCCCGACGTGCCAAATCAAGCCCGGGCACCGCACAATGGGGTATGTCTTCGGCCGTGCGGTGGGCAGGGTTTCCCGTGGGACTCGCGATCGTCGGCGGAGCCTGGGTCAGCCTGATCCACACGCTGGTCGTTCCTCGCGGGGGCCGTTCCAAGCTCGCCGCCTCGATCGCCAACGCCAACCGCGCCTTCTTTCACACGCTTGCGCGGCGGAGGTCGACGTTCGAGGGAAAGGATCGCGTCCTTGCCGCACAAGGACCGGTCGCCCTGCTCGTCATCCTGGCCACCTGGCTCCTGATGTTCCTGACCGGCTTCGCGCTGGTCTTGTGGCCGCTCACGGATGGCCCTCTTCTTGAAGCCGTGCGCGAATCCGGCTCGTCGATGTTCACCCTGGGGTTTGCCCAGCCGACCGACGCCTTACCCACAGCGATCGCGTTCTTCACCGCGTTCACGGGGCTCGTGGTCATCGCTCTGCAGATCGCCTACCTGCCGGTGCTGTACTCGGCCTTCAACCGCCGAGAGACCATGGTCACAACCCTGGAAAGCAGGGCTGGGGCGCCGGCGTGGGGACCGGAGGTTCTCGCCCGCCACCAGACGGTGGGGATCCTCGACAACCTTCCGGAGTTCTATGCCGAGTGGGAGCGCTGGGCGGCCGAGGTCACCGAGAGCCATACGACCTATCCGGTGCTCATTAGTTTTCGCTCGCCCCACGCGCTTCGCCATTGGGTGGTCGGCCTGCTGGCCGTGCTCGATTCCGCAGCGCTCTACAACGCGCTCTGCCCGCAGACGGTCCCTTCGGAGGCTCGCCTGTTCCTTCGGATGGGATTCACCGCGTTGCGAAACATCGCCGACACTGCCGGCATCTCCTACGACCCGGACCCGTTGCCCGACGGGCCGGTCGCGCTCACCTACGAGGAGTTCGTCGCCGGCATAGAGCGCCTCGAGCTGGTGGGATTCCCCATGGAGCGCTCACCGGAGGAGGCTTGGCCGCATTTCCGAGGGTGGAGAGTGAACTACGAGGCCATCGCGTACCAGCTCGCCGACCGGCTGCTGGCCGTGCCGGGACCCTGGTCTGGGCCGCGATCGGGAGCACCGGGGATAAGGATCGAGCCCAAGCCGCCACGCGATCGCCGGCCGGACGATCCGACCGGCCAGTACGGCGGGCCGCTCACCTGGCGGGAGCGGTAAACCTCAGCCGATTCCGGCAATTGCGGGAAGCTCGCGGTGGTGCGCGATGACGTGGTGTGCTTCCGGCTCGGTCTGCGTGTCGTCGTCCCAGACCCCCGTGTAACGCACCGACATCATGCCCATCGCCCGCGCCCCCGCGACATCGGTCCGCCGTAGGTCGCCGACGTGCGCCGAGCGGGCCGGCGGCGCGCCCAGGCGATCGAGCACGTGGTTGAAGATGACCGGGGACGGCTTGTAAACGCCGACCTCGTCCGAGAACGCCCACGCGTCGAATAGCCGGAGAACTCCGCGCCGCTCGAGGAAGCCGCGAAGGATTCTCGACGGCGTGAAACCGACGTCGCAGACGATCCCGATCGCGAGCCCGGCGTCTCGCAGCGCGCCGATCGTCTCCTCTATTCCGGGGGTCAGATACAGCTCGGCATCTTCCCCGGAGGTCGAGAATGCCTTGACGAGGTGCTCGCGGACCTCCGGCGGGACGTCGAACCCCAGCAGATCGACTGCAATCCCCGCGGCGGCTTCCGACGGGAGATGGTCGTTGGCCACCCAGCGTTCGACGGCCCGCTCCCACGTCGCATCGAACACCGCCCCGATGGCCTCACGCTCGGCCGCGAAACCGGCCTCTTCGAGGATCCCCGCCCACGCGTCGGCCCGCCGGCCGCGGAGGTGACCTCGCTGCTCGTAGACGAGGGTGTTCCAGTAGTCGAACGTGACGGCTCGCAGCACTGCATTCCTATCCGCAATTTCGATGCCAAACTCCTTCCCTCTCTACATGGGGAAAGTTCAGCTTATCTGGCTAGACGCCCGCATCCTGTTGTGACCACTGCATGGTCCTACACCGGGAGGTTCGTGAGCACCACGAGGAACGCCACGATGCCGCCGCCGAGGATGAACGGCTTGCGGCCGTGCGCGAGGCGAACGTCGGACTTGAAGCTCCGGCTGCACCGCACGCACCAGTAGCGGTAGGTCTCGTCCTCGTTCCGCCC